>JBBKWV010000279.1:0-6266 GCA_037969135.1 Ferruginibacter sp. | reverse complement strand
ATTACAAACTATCCGACTCCAAAATATCTCCAAAATAACTTTACATTTCATTGTTTCACAGAACTATAACATAAAAAGGAAAATTATTTTTTTTAATGTATTTTCATTAACATTTCTCTTCCAATTCCATCATTTTTTCAAAAACCAATTCATATTCACCATTGGCATCGGCAAGGTCTTTTACAGATTTATTATACGATTCTTCTGCTTTGATGAACTTATTTTTATCACTGTAAATTTCCGGATTTGCTAATGCCGCTTCCAGTAATGTTTTGGTTTTATTCAATGTTACCAGGTTTTCTTCCAGTTGCTTGAACCTGCTTTTAATTTTCGTTAACTCTTTCTTCTGATCATTGCTCATTGTATTTTGTACAGGTTTTGCAACAGGCTGCACTTCTTTTTTCTCTGCTTTTTCTTCCAGTTTTACAATTCTTTTGGCTTCGGCTTCCACTTTGTCTCTGCGTTCTTTCCAGTCTTCCCATTCTGCATAGGAACCTTTGAATTCCCTGATCTTATGGTCTTCAATTTCCCATATTTTATTTGCCAGCCTGCTGATGAAATAACGGTCATGGCTAACCAGGATCAGGCTTCCTTCATATTTATTCAGGGATTCAACTAACAGGTCCACAGAATGAATATCAAGGTGGTTAGTAGGTTCATCAAGCATCAGAAAATTTGCTTTACTGGCAATAGTTTTTGCCAAAGCCACTCTGGCCTTTTCACCACCACTCAATACTTTAATTTTCTTATCTACCGTATCTCCGCTGAATAAAAAAGCGCCCAGCAAACTGCGCAATTCCAGATCATTTTTACCACTGCGGGCATCTTTCAATTCTTCCAGTACATTATTATTCATATTCAAAGCTTCCAATTGGTGCTGTGCATAAAAAGATTCCTGCACATTGTGGCCCCAAATTCTTTCGCCCTCAAAAGTTTCAACATCTGCGATGATGCGCAATAAGGTTGACTTCCCTTTTCCATTGGCTCCGATCAATGCGATCTTATCGCCCCGTTCTATTTCGGCACTTGTATTTTCTACTATTTCAATATCCTTGAACTTTTTACTGATATTTTTTAATGTAACAATTGTTCTGCCCGGTTGCTTTTCCACAGAAAAATTAATCCGCATATTCGGCCTTTCCAGTTCAACATCTTCAATCCGATCGAGCTTTTCCAACCGCTTTACAATACTCTGTGCAGCAGCTGCTTTACTGGCTTTAGCTTTAAAACGCTCAACAAATCTTTCGTTCTGGCGTATATAGTCCTGTTGATTTTCAAAAGCCTTTTTCTGCATATCAATACGCAATGCCTTCTCTGTTTCGTAATAGGAATAATTACCTGTATAAAAATGAAGTTGCTGCTGATATAATTCTACCACTTTTGTTACCATCCTGTCCAGGAAAAAACGATCATGTGATACGATCACAACAGCACCCTGATAATGCTGCAAATATTTTTCAAGCCACTCAATACTGGGCAGATCAAGGTGGTTTGTCGGTTCATCCATCAATAATACATCCGGATGCTGCAGGATCATTTTCGCAAGCAACACACGCATTCTCCAGCCCCCGCTAAAATTTTTATATGGTTTTTGTAAATCAGCATTTGCAAATCCAAGTCCTTGTAATATCTCCTCGGTTCTGTGATGTATACTGTAACCATCAAGTACTTCCAGTTCATGCAGCAAATCTGCATAATCATGTGCCAATTGTTCGTCGCCTGTTCTTGCCAGTTCATCCCCAACTTCTTCAATTTCCTTTTCCAGTTGTTTTACCCTTTCAAATGCTCCAAGAGCAACTTCCAGGATAGAATCATCCGTATCAAATCCCAGAAGATCCTGATGCAGGAATCCGATCGTCGTTTCCCTTCCTTTTTCAACTGCGCCTTTGGCAGGGGAATATTGCCCTGTCAATACTTTCAATAAGGTTGATTTACCAGTACCATTATAACCGATCAAACCGATACGCTCATTGGGTTGAATATGCCATGTAGCATCTTCTACGATGGTTCTTGCACCAAATTCAAAAGTTACATTTTGTAATCCTAATAACATTTTTATTAATATTTAATAATTCATTAAGCAGCTGTGCTTATTCCAAATTTCCGGCAAAAGTAACTTAATCATTAAACTATTAAAAGGAATTAATGTTATATAGTAACTTTGAAAAAAGGACATATATGAAAAAAGGATTAGCTGTAATATTGGTTTTGATAATAATATTTAGTATTTATTGGTTTAAATTCAGGAATAACAGTACAGAAAATATTGATATTAAGACTGAACCCATCGTTTTAAAGCAACATTCAGATGCATTTAACAACAGTGTTGATAAATTAGTAACCGCATATTTAAGTATTAAAGATGCGTTTGTAGAAGCAGATACAAGTCTGGTCAAAAAAAATACAGCTGATTTTATCAGTTTACTGGATAGCATTCATTTAACCGAATTAAAAAATGACAAAGCCATTATTATCCAATCGGCAGAAGCAAGCATCAACGATATCCGTTCAAATGCGGTTTCATTAATGGCCCAAAAAGATATTACAGAAATGAGGCAGGATTTTAGCATGGTTACAGAAATGATGTATCCTGCATTTTTTAAAACCATCAATTATGAAGGCCCGAAATTATATCTTCAAAATTGTCCGATGGCTTTTGGTGATGACAAAGGAGCAAACTGGCTCAGTAACAGCACCGAAATTGTAAACCCATATCTGGGCAAAAATCATCCCGAATACAGGGGGAGTATGCTGCATTGCGGAGAAGTAAAAGATACCATAAAGGTTCAATAAAAAAGAACGAATCAATAAATGAAATATTTATTACTGTCCATTTTTTGTGCAATTTTTTCGTTGATCTCTCCGGCTCAATCCACACGCCATACAATCAGTGGTTATGTAAAAGATGCAGTATCGGGTGAGACCCTGATTGGTGCGAGCATTTCGTTAAAAGGGAATTCAAAAGGAATAAACAGCAACCAATATGGATTCTATTCCATCACATTGAATGAATCTGAATACTCATTGGTTGGTTCGTTTATCGGTTACCGGTCGGTAATGATAAATCTGGATCTCCGAAAAGATACTTTAATCAATATTGATCTTTATCCCGGAATACAATTATCTGAAGAAGTAATCTTAACTACTAAAAGAAGAGAAAATAATGTAAAAAATGCCCAACTCGGTAAAATTACACTGCCTATAGAACAAATCAAATCCATCCCTGCATTCCTTGGAGAAGTGGATCTGTTAAAAGTAGTTCAATTGCTTCCCGGTGTACGCAATGCAGGTGAAGGAAGTGCAGGCTTTTATGTCAGGGGCGGCGGTCCGGATCAGAATCTCATTTTACTGGATGATGCAGTGGTCTATAATTCCGGACACCTGTTCGGATTCTTCTCTATTTTTAATTCAGATGCCATTAAAAATGTTTCATTGATCAAAGGAGGTATGCCGGCCCAATATGGTGGCAGGTTGTCAAGTGTGCTGGATATTTCCATGAAAGAAGGCAATAACCAGAAATTTCAGGTGGATGCAGGTTTGGGTGTGATCGCATCCAGACTTTCGATACAGGGGCCAATAGTAAAAGATAAAGCTTCTTTTATTGTATCCGCCAGACGAACATATATCGATGCAATTACTAAACCATTTGTAAGTAAATCCAGCCAGTTTTATGGTTCAGGTTATTATTTCTATGACCTGAATGCAAAAATAAATTACAAATTCAATGAAAAGGACAGGCTATACCTGAGTGGATATTTTGGCCGTGATGTGTTTGATTTTTCCAATGCCACTCAAAGCCTTAAAGTAAATATCCCCTGGGGAAATGCTACCGGTACCCTAAGATGGAACCATGTATTCAACAATAAATTATTTGCAAATACAACAGCAGTTTATAACGATTATAATTTTACGTTTAAAGCAGCACAGGATAATTTCGAATTAAAACTCGCTTCCGGAATAAAGGATATCAGCATTAAACAGGATTTTGATTATTATCCTTTCTCAAAACATAAATTGAAATTTGGTTTGTTGTATACTTATCATCGCTTTACTCCATCTGTTGTAAGCGGCAGACAGGATTCTATAGTTTTCAATCCGCAGAATGCCCAGTTGAAATTTGCCCATGAAGGCGCAGTTTATATTCAGGATAACTGGGAAATAAACCCGCAATTAAATATCAATGCAGGTTTACGTTTTAGTGGATTCCAGCAAATAGGTCCGAATAAAATTTATACAACCGATGATGACAATAACAGGCTCGACAGTATTGTGTATGGGAGAGGAGCTGCTGTAAAAACCTATGGCGGCATTGAACCAAGGCTTTCACTCAGGTATTCATTGAATGAAGAAACTTCCATTAAAGCATCAGTTACCCGAAACCTGCAATACATTCACCTGGTAAGTAATTCCGGTACAACGCTGCCAACTGATCTTTGGGTTCCAAGTACCTATAAAGTAAAACCGCAGATCAGCTGGTTATATGCCGCAGGTTTATTTAAGAATTTTAAAAATAACATGTTTGAAACCTCACTGGAAGTTTACTATAAAAACATGCAAAACCAGATCGAATATAAAGAAGGATATACCCCAAGTACCATCGACGACACAGAGAATTCTTTTATTTTCGGTAAAGGATGGAGTTATGGAACGGAATTATTCATCAATAAAGTAAAAGGCAGGTTTACCGGATGGATCGGCTATACGTTAAGCTGGACATGGAGAAAATTTCCCGGGTTGAATTTTGGAGAAAAATATCCGGCAAAATTTGACAGAAGAAACGATCTCAGTGTTGTAGCAATTTATGAATTAAATAAAAAGTGGAAATTTTCAGCAACATTTGTTTACGGAAGTGGCAATGCAGCTTCTTTACCTGAAAGGTTTTACATAATCGGCGGTGTGCTAACGCAGCAGTATAGCCGCATTAACGAATACCGTTTGCCATCTTATCACCGGCTTGATGTTGGAGCAACATTAACACCCAGAAAAAATGCAAACAGAAAAGTAAAAAGGGAATGGGTATTCAGTATTTATAATGCTTACAGCAGGAAAAATCCCTATTTCATTTATTTCGATCAATCCGGAAGCCCCTTTAATGGTGATTTGAAAATACAGGCCAAACAGGTTTCCATATTTCCTATCATTCCATCAATAACCTGGAATTTAAAATTCTAATTTCCCTTTATAGCTGGCCTGAGTACAAAATGAATGGTTCCGCTTTTTTGAAGGTCTGATGTAATGCGTACTTCATATCTGTTTGGTCCGTCTGTTACTACCATCAATGCGGTATTAGGTGCTATGGCTCCCAGATTTTCGGCATACATAACCAACTCATTCATTTCCTTCTGATTATCCACTTTGATATTTAATGAAATCGGTTTATCCGACAATCTCTTATGAGAAAGCAATAAAGTCCCATTGTAAAAAAGTGAAATGCTGTCTCCGTCAATTTCGCCATTGTCATATAAATCTACCCGGATTGTTGCATTCTCAACTTCAATTGTTTTTAAAACAGTATTATTTCTTTTACCAAAACTTGGAGTACGAGCAATGATCTTTTCCTGCATTAATTTCTTTGGTTCTAAAATTTCTACTTTTTCCTGAACGATCACATTTCCGGGCTTCAAAACTTCTTCCTTCGTTTTTACAGTTTCTTTTACTGTTGATGTTTTATTTTTATTCACCTGCTTGGGAATACTTTTTACCGGCGGTTTCTTTGGATTATTTTTAACTACCGGGTTGTGATAAAGCGGAACTTCTTTTTTCAACAATCGCCTTTGTAAATATGTTGTTCCAAACCCGCAATCATTCTGTTGATTGGGAGCTGGTTCCCAACTGCCTTCCAGCGTTTCGGTATCATCACTCTTTAAATAAGTTAGCTTATGAACCTGAAAACAATTTCGAATGGTAACCGGCACATTGGTTTTTGTCCTTTCTGTCTCCTTTATCTCAATGTACTTTTCAGGCCTGTTTATAAAACCATTTAATTTGCAAATTGTATAATATTTTTTCCCCCCGTCGGTAAAATAGGTATAAGAATATCCTGTTACATATTTCCCCTTTACTTCAATTTCCAGCACATAATCACACTGATCTCCACCCCAGCCAACATCGGAAGTGCTTCGATCTAAAAATGTACCTTTCCATTGACCTTTGAAATCCTGGGCATTTGTAAAATAGGTAAACAATAAAAAAGCAACTGCTAAAAATAATTTCCTTACCATTTAATCAACGTATATTAAAAGAATTAAATAATTTTTTCTTTTTCA
>JBBKWV010000278.1:0-9734 GCA_037969135.1 Ferruginibacter sp. | reverse complement strand
TTGTCTTCTGCAATAAAAGTTACGGCAGCACTACTGGTACACATTATCGTTGTAAAGCTAAAACTGCCCGTATTGCTGATGGGCTGTCTGAAATACTGGTTGTCTTTTAACATGATGATATAACCGTTCGTAACGGGGCTGCTGCTGCAATTTGTAACCGTGCCCGAAACAACAGCTATTGCCAGTGAAGCAGGTGGAATGGTTATGGTTCCCAGTGATAAAGAAACATTGCCCGTTGTAAATGTTTGTGTGTGAACTACTGTGCCGCAATTGAAGTTAGAATAGACTTCCAGTTTCAACTGAGCATTTGAAGGTACCAGGCCACCTACATATCCTGATGAATCAGTAAATCCAAACCTGGAATTGTATGGATTACTTATTTCAGTAAGTCTTACAGCAGCTTGTGAAATGGGGTTTCCGGCTGCGTCTTTTATTGTACAGTTAAACTGTACATAATTGGCCGGAACATCGCAGTTCCAAAAAGAGAAATGACTTACTTCTCCTACATAATTGCTGCCGGTTTTGGTAGCCTGGCCTTCTTCTTTCCACAAACCTTTGGCTTCGTCAAACGACCATAGAGGAATGGAATAAGGCGCTGATGCTATAATTGCGGATGGAATGGGAAAGGTCAGGGTTGCTTTTTTTCCGGTTGCGATCTGCAATAATTCGCCGGCAGAACCAGTTAATTCAACAGCAGCCATTCCATAAGTGGTGAGTGTTTTTAAAGAGCCATCCGTTGCAATACCTCGCAGGTCGCCGGGCATGGTTTGATTCAGATCTGCTGCTGTTGGGTTTATCCATTGAACCGCCACATTTACTGTTCCCGTATATGCTGCATTGGTAGTTGCATTTACTACCGCATTGGCGGGCAATGCTACGATGAGCCCGTTGCTTAAGGTCACATTTCCACCGGTACCGGCACTGATGGTTCCCATATTGGTTTTCGGAATGAGTTTGATGCGGAAAAAAGCCGATTTGTTCGATTCGCCCAGATAGGTTTTAATGCCTTTAAAATATCCATTCATGCTTACCGTAACCACGGCTGCCGTTTTTACCACATCTACATTCTTTACTTCAAAAAAACCATATTTATCCGTGGTTGTTGTAATGATACCAACCTTAACCGAAGCGCCCATAACCGCTGCATCATTTTCATCGGTTACAAAACCGGATACGGATGAATTTACTTTTGTAGTCAGATCGGGATTTTGGTTTGTATTTACCGGAACCAGGTCCCCATCCAGGCTTTTCTGGCAGGAAAAGAACAGGATGATGGCCAATGCCGGAATGAATATCCTGGTAAATGTGTTTTTAATGATTGCTGTCATGATTGTTGATTATGTTGGATTAATGTTCATTTCGAAACAAAGAGGGGATGAATGTACATATTGTTGCCTGATAATAAAATTTGCCTGTTCTTAAGATTTTTCAGGTTGCAGGCTGCAATTCAACCAACCTCCGTCAAAATGTACGCCCTCATATTTTTTATAGAAATTGATTGCCGGTTCATTCCAGTCGAGTACCTGCCATGCCATTCCACTGTAATTTTTTTCCTTGCATTCTTCAATCAGCCGGTCGAATAATAATTTTCCTACTCCCTTGCCCCTCATTTCTTCTGTAACCAGGATGTCTTCGAGATAAAGGCGCTGGCCTTTCCAGGTGCTGTACCTGGTATAGCAGAGGGCGAAGCCTATTATTTCCCCGGACAATTCAGCAACATGAGCCCACCAAACGGGATTTTTACCAAAACCGCTTTCTACAAAATGATCAAAATTTACTGTTACTTCATCCGGGGCTTTTTCATAAACGGCCAGTTCATGGATCAGTTCCATCATCCTTTTGCAATCTTCTTTTACTGCCGGCCTGATTGTTATGTTCATAAGCAACAATTATGTTTATTTAAAAATAAAGAGAAAACTACTTACGGATAGTTTTAATTTTGAACTTTAATTAAAGAAACATGAAAAAGATCTTTTTACAATATGCGGAATATAATGTGTGGGCAAATAAAAGAATGACCGATACAATTGTAAATCTGACGGATGAGCAGATCAATATGGAGATCAGCAGCAGTTTCAGCAGCATCTATAAAACACTGGCACATTTATGGGACGCTGAAATCATCTGGTGGCAACGGATCAAATTGGTTGAACAAATCAACAGGCCCGGAGAAGATTTCACCGGATCGGTGTTGGAATTGGGAAACAATCTTATTAAACAATCCCAGCAATGGAAGGAATGGATCGAACTGACAACAGATGCATTATTGGAACATGAATTCATTTACAGGGATTCAAAAAAAGTACAATTCAAACAGCCGGTAAATGAAACTTTACTGCATTTATTCAACCACCAGTCTTATCACCGTGGACAATTAATTACGATGTTCCGCCAGGTGGGAATGGAGAATGTTCCCAATACGGATTTCATCACTTTCTGCAGAAAAAAATGAGGGTCAGTTATGGTCGATCATGGTTAAAGTGATACCATAAGAACCGGTAACAAAATAACCACCCAATCCGGGAACCGGAGGCTGATATTCGCTGTGAAAGAAACGTTTGTAGACCATGCCTATTCCGGCAGCATATTTTTCCTGTCCGTAATTGATCTCAGCATAGGAATTGGGATCCTGTGGATTGCCAATCACTTCATTACGCTGGTTTACGACAAGGCAATTTTCGAGTGTGAAATTTCCAACCTGCTGACTTACACCAACACTGTCGTACATATAATCCCAATCTTCGAGATAGCGGACTTCTGATGATAATGAATAGGTGTCGATATAACTGTGCCCTTTCCAGGTATAATTATCTTTAACGGGAAGCTGGAGTTTTAAAAACCGTAAATTATTTTCAATGAATTCCAAGCTGTTAAGGGTATTCACAGCCATAAAAGTGGCGTCTGAAAGCCAGGGATCGTTGGCTGTTTTACGTATATACCGAATGATCCGGTAAGCGGGGCGGCCAAGGTTATCCGTGATCTGTGCATCTGTTTGATATTTCACCTCATAACTTCTAACAACAGACGAAGCTCCAAAATTTATATAAACGAGCGAATCAAGTTTGTAGCTGATATACTTTCCAACAGCAAGGGGATAGTAATCGCTCAATGCGGCTGTTTTAAAATCTTCCGATTCTTTTTTGCAGGAAGTAAATGCAACTGTCAACGCAAGTAAGAATAAAAAGAAAGCATATTTTTTCATTTGATAATTTTATTTTTTGGCCTTTCTGATTACAAGATAATATTTTTACTATTGAGATGTAAAATTGTATAGTTATGCTGCCCGGGAAATTTTATATGATCTGCAACCGTTGTATGATTCCGCCGCCAATAACATCATCTCCTTCATAAAAAACAGCACTTTGGCCGGGAGCCACTCCTTTTACATTTTCATAGAAACGTACTTTTATTCCGTTTTCGTATGCAAAAAGGTTACTCAATGCTCCCTTGTCTTTATAGCGGATCTTGGTAACGGCTTCCATTCCCTCAGAAATGCCGTCATATTTTATCCAGTTCAGTTGATTCACCTGCATTTCTGTTCTGTTCAGGTCTTCTTCATTTCCGAGTACGACCGTATTGGTTTCGGGTATGATCTCGGTAACAAAAGCAGGTTTTCCCAATGCGATATCAAGCCCTTTACGTTGACCAACAGTATAAAAGGGATAACCTTTGTGTTTGCCCAGGATATTTCCGGCAGGGTCTACGAAATTTCCGCCATTCACCCTTTCTTCCAGTCCTTCAACCCTGCGCCTTAAAAAACCGCGGTAATCATTATCGGGAACAAAACATATTTCGTAACTCTCATTTTTCTTTGCCAGTTCGGGGTAGCCAAAATCATGCGCCATTTGCCTGATGGCTGTCTTGCGATAAGTGCCTAATGGCAACAAGGTCCGCTGCAACAGGTCCTGCTGTAAACCCCATAAAGCATAGCTCTGGTCCTTGGTTTCATCCAATCCTTTTCTGATGAAATACCTGCCATTGCTGTGTTGATGAACCTGGGCATAGTGTCCGGTTGCAATAAAATCACAGTTCAAAGCATCGGCACGTTTTAATAAAGCACGCCATTTGATATGCGTATTGCACATCACGCAGGGGTTGGGAGTGCGGCCGGCGATATATTCTTCCACAAAATTTTCAATGACAAAATCACCAAACTCTTCCCGTATATCTAAAATAAAATGCGGAAAACCATGCTGTACAGCTGCCTGTCGTGCATCATTAAAACTATCAATATTGCAGCAACCCGTTTCTTTTTTTCCTGTTGTACCCACACTGGTAGCATAATCCCATGTTTTCATGGTAATACCCACCACATCATATCCTTCCTTATGCAGCATTAAAGCCGCAACGGTACTGTCGATACCGCCACTCATGGCCATCAATACTTTACCTTTTTTACTCATATCGAAATTATTCGATGCAAAGATACAAAAATCGGTTTGAGGAGTGATTATATAACGTGAAACCCTGATTTTTTACATTTATCGGGAGATGATTCAAAGAGCCGGTGCCAAAAATGGTAATCTCTTAATAACTTTTCACAATCCTCTTTTCAGTTTTCACTTAATTTGCAGCCATGCAGCAATATTTAGATCTTGTAAAACATATTATTGAAACCGGAACCGACAAAAGCGACCGGACAGGTACCGGTACCCGCAGCGTGTTTGGATACCAGATGCGTTTCAATTTGCAGGAAGGCTTTCCACTGGTAACCACAAAAAAAACACATTTGAAAAGCATTATCCATGAATTGCTCTGGTTTTTAAAAGGAGAAACGAATATTGCCTATTTAAAGGAACATAATGTAAAAATATGGGATGAATGGGCCGATGAAAATGGAGATTTGGGTCCCGTTTATGGTAAACAATGGCGGAGTTGGGCCGGGGCCGATGGGGTAGAAGTAGACCAGGTTTCTGATCTTATACATCAGATAAAAACCAATCCGGATAGCCGCAGGCTGATCATCAGTGCATGGAATGTTGCGGAGTTAACAAAAATGAAACTGATGCCCTGTCATTGCCTGTTCCAGTTTTATGTTGCCAATGGAAAATTAAGTTGCCAATTGTACCAGCGTTCCGCGGATGTTTTTTTAGGTGTGCCATTTAATATTGCTTCTTATGCATTATTAACGATGATGATTGCACAGGTTAGTGATCTGGAGCCCGGTGAATTCATTCATTCATTTGGCGATGTGCATTTATACAGCAATCATTTTGATCAGGCGAATCTCCAATTAAGCAGGTCTCCGTTTCCGTTAGCGAAAATGAAAATAAACCCCGGTGTGAAGGATATATTTGGTTTTGCATTTGAAGATTTTGAATTGCTCAATTACCAATCGCATCCCGGGATTAAAGCACCTGTAGCTGTTTAAAGTAATAATGTAGAATGTAAAATATCAAGTATAAAATGTAAAAGTTGAAGTTTTAAAATATTTTGAGGAGAAAAACAACAAGAGGAATGGATGAAAATACCTTGTTAGTAGAGCAAGTAAATTATTATTTTGCTCAATGGAAATTAAAAAATATGATCTCGAAGACAGACTGGTAAAATTTGCTTGTTTGTGTTTGGACGTTTGTGATCTACTTCCAGCAACAAAAGCTGGTCTTAATTTAGAATATCAGCTTGCTAAAAGCGGAACAGCCCCTGCTTTACTTTATGGAGAAGCGCAAGCAACAGAAAGCAGGGCTGATTTTATTCATAAAATGAAAATTGCTTTAAAAGAGCTAAGGGAATCTAGAATCAACCTGAGGATCATTAAAGAAAAACCGCTTACTGAAGATGAAAAGATTGATATTGGTTTTAAAGAAGTAAATGAGTTGATAGGGATTTTTACTTCCAGTATCGAAACGGCAAAAAAGAATCTTAGTAAATAATTCAAAATGTTTTTTTACATCCGATACTCATTCCTTTCATGAAATGTAAAATGAAAAATATTGAATGTAAAATGCAAATGTTTGGAGCAAGGTTAAGCAAATGGCATATAGTTTTTTTAATATAAAACAAGAATTTGAATATCAGTTAAATACCAGTCGACTTTTACATTTATTATTTTACATTTAATATTCAATATTTATAATGATTTCACTGATAGTTGCAACTTCTACCAACAATGCCATAGGTAAAAACAACCAGTTGCTCTGGCATTTGCCCAACGACCTCAAATATTTTAAAAACATTACCTGGGGGATGGTGGTGATCATGGGCCGCAAAACCTTTGAAGCTGTTAACAGGCCATTGCCTGGGAGGGTGAATATTGTGATCACAAACCAGGAAAACTGGCATACAGAAAATGTATGGAAAGCCAGTAGCCTGGAGGATGCATTGAAGCAGGCAGAAAACACAAACTGTAAAGAAATATTCATTATCGGCGGCGGAGAAATATACAATCAGGGGTTGCCATTAGCGGAAAAAATTTATATGACCCGTGTGCATACAGAGATCGAAGGAGATACTTTTTTTCCGGTTATTGAGGAAAGCAAATGGCACTTGCATGAGCAGGTAGATTTTGATGCAGATGAAAAACATGTTTTTAAATATTCATTTCAGGTTTGGAAGAAAAAGTAAAATGAAAAGATGGAAAAAATAAAAACGGTTGAAGCATTTCGTTTTTTGAATAAATATTTTCTATTACCTGTTTAATAATTCTTATTATTTTGTATTCCTCTTTTCAATTAGCAAAAAAGTATGTTCAATATTATGCTACTGCTTCCAATAGCAGGGGACATGGCGTGCATTCTCCCTTTGTTTTTGATTTTATCATTCATGTGCTGAATGATAAAAAAAGTTACGATTGTTATGAAAAGATAGAAGATCTGCGGCGGGAATTGTTGAATAACAAATCAGAAATTGAAGTGGAGGATTTTGGTGCCGGATCATCAGTCATTAAAAACAAAACCAGGGCCATTGATAAGATTGCATCATCCTCATTAAAACCAAAAAAGTATGCACAATTATTGTACAGGATCGTAAAATATTACCAACCTGAAACAATGCTGGAACTGGGTACATCATTTGGGATCACAGCTTCTTACCTGGCATCCGGAAATGAACATGCAAAACTCTATACACTGGAAGGAGCAGAGAGCATTGCTAACATTGCCAAAGAGCAATTCACAAAAAGTGCATTAAAAAATGTTGAATTAATTACCGGTAGTTTTGATAAAACACTGCCGTTGCTTTTTTCATCTGTAAAACAAATAGACCTTGCATTTGTTGATGGCAATCACCGAAAAATACCCACGCTGGAATATTTTGCACAGATACTCAATAAGTCTAAATCTTCATCAATTATTATTTTCGATGATATTCACTGGAGTGCAGAAATGGAGGATACGTGGGCAACAATTCAGCAACATCCTTCCGTAACATTGAGTATGGATCTTTTCTTTATCGGGTTGGTATTCCTGGATCCGGATTTTAAAGTGAAACAACAGTTCAAGATCAGATTCTAATTTTCCTTAACTTCGAAGCTATTATTTTACATATGAAAATTGGCCTGTTAAAAGAACCATCCCCTGAAACAAGAGTATCTTTATTGCCTGAACACATAACTGTTTTAAAAAAATGGAATGTGGAAATACTGGTGGAACACAATGCCGGGGAAAAAGCATTTGCAAGTGATGATAAATATTTTGCTGCCGGTGCAGATATGGATACCAGGGAAAATATTTTACAAAAAGCCGACCTTGTTCTGTCTATCAATTCACTCAGTATTGCTGATATCAATTGTTGTAAAGCTAAAATATTATTTGGCCTCTTTCACCCATTATTCAATTTTTCTGCGATAAAGGATTGTGCCGAAAAAGGCTTTACCATTTTCAGTATTGATATGCTTCCCCGTACAACCAGGGCTCAGAGTATGGATGTGCTGAGCAGTCAGGCAAATATTGCGGGGTACAAAGCAGTATTGCTGGCAGCCAATCTCTTTCCCAGGTATTTTCCAATGTTCATGACAGCTGCGGGATCTGTTCCCCCGGCAAAAGTATTGATTCTCGGTGCCGGTGTTGCCGGATTACAATCCATTGCCACTGCCCGCAGATTGGGTGCAGTAGTGGAAGTATTTGATACCCGGCCTGCGGTAAAAGAAGAAGTAATGAGTCTCGGTGCAAAATTCATTGAAGTGGAAGGAGCAGCAGATGCCAGCAGTGCGGGCGGTTATGCAGTTGAGCAAACCGAAGAATTTATGCAGCGCCAGAAAGAAAAAATTGCCGAAAGTGTTGCCAAGGCAGATATCATTATTACCACTGCGCAGATTCCAGGAAAAAAAGCGCCTGTACTTATTACTGAAGAAATGATCGGAGCCATGAAAACAGGTTCAGTTATCATTGATCTGGCTGCTTCAACAGGCGGCAATACTGCAGTTACTAAAAACAATGAGACCGTAGATCATCATGGCGTAAGCATTGTGGGAAATTCAAATCTGCCTGCAGATATGCCCAGTGATGCGAGTAAATTATATGGTAAGAATATTCTCAACTTTTTACAATTGATCATCGGCAAAGAAGGTGATCTGAAATTGAATTTTGAGGACGATCTGGTTAAAGGTACCTGTATCGCAAATGAAGGTATGATTACCAATGACCGGTTGAAGGGTTTGTTGGTTTAAAATAATTGTAAAAGTTTAAATCCCTTTCGGGCAACCGTTTTGCGGTATAAGCGGAATAATAAAAAATAAAGATCATGGAAAATATTTTAGGATGGATTTCAGAACAACAACAGATCATCTACATTGTGATTCTGATGATCTTTGTTGGTATTGAAGTCATTGGCCGGGTGCCTGCTGTATTGCACACGCCACTGATGAGTGGTGCCAATGCCATTCACGGTGTAGTGATCATAGGTGCCATCATCGTCATGGGCAAAGCAGAAACAGATAATTACCTGGCACTTATCCTGGGATTCCTTGCTGTGATCCTGGGTACCCTGAATGTGGTGGGCGGATTTGTTGTTACAGACCGGATGCTGGAAATGTTTAAATCAAAAAAGAAGTAAACCTAACGATACCATTTACACGAATCAGAAATCATGAGCGAACACATACTTACCATTTGTTACTTATTTGCTTCAGTGACATTTTTGCTTGGATTAAAAATGCTTTCTCACCCCGCTACTGCCAGAAAGGGAAATTTGCTGGCAGCACTGGGAATGTCTGTTGCCATTTTTGCCACCATTTTTTTGTACAGGGATGATTCGGGTGACCGTCTGCACAATTACGGATGGATTTTCGCCGGGATACTCATCGGGGCAATTATCGGAACACTGGCAGCAAAAAAAGTAAAAATGACGGCCATGCCCGAGATGGTGAGCCTTTTCAACGGTATGGGCGGTGCCTGTGCTGCATTGATCTCGCTGGTTGAATTCAACCACCTAAGCGATGAAATACAAATGACCGGCATTACCGGCGGACATGCAGGAAAAGTTTTGATAATTGTATTGGGACTGATCATCGGTTCTGTTTCTTTTGCAGGAAGTATGATCGCCTGGGGAAAGCTGAATGGAAAAATAAAAGACCTGAGTTTTACCGGGCAGAATATTCTCAATTTAGTTGTCCTTGCCATTGCATTGGGAGCAGGTGCTTTTCTGGTTATGCAGCCGCAGCATCATTTATTATTGTATGGCATCCTTGCTTTGTCATTATTATACGGAGTATTTTTTGTGATGCCTATCGGTGGGGCCGACATGCCGGTTGTCATTTCTCTGTTGAATTCTTTTACCGGTGTGGCAGCAGCATGCGG
>JBBKWV010000277.1:0-3489 GCA_037969135.1 Ferruginibacter sp. | reverse complement strand
GCAGCTTGTCCACTTGCATGTAACAATGCCTTTAATTTCAATTGCTCTCCATTTTCATTTTTTAATCCAAAAGATTCCAATGCCTCAAGTGTTTGTTCGGCAGCAGAAAAAGTTGGATTGCCCCAACGGCTGTAGATCCTGGATTTATCTTCTCCCGCAAAACGATCAATTCCCTGTTGGGTATTGTCAAATGTGAATGTTGAGCTGGCATAAATAGGAGTAAGATGGGCATATTCCTGATTCGCATGGCCTGCACTATGAATTGCGACTGAGCTGATGCCGGTTAAAGGATTTTTTTTTGTTGGCATAATGATTAATTAAAAATATCATAAAATATACAATAGTATCAAATTTAAGGAATCCTTTGAAGGTTAAAAGAGCAATTGTATTGAATTAAGACAAGTGATCAAATATATTTCAGCGATAATCAACTAGTTAGAATAATATTTTAAAAAATAAAACTAAATGTGGAAATTACGGTAAAATAGCTCCATATTTGCGTAGAATTACGATTTAGATAGTAATTTCCACATTTTATTACAGTACCTCTTAGAAAACACCCCTCCAAAAAAAGCATTCTGAAAATTTAAATAGGATGTATGACAATTGAAGCTGTAATGAGATTAGAGTTTGAAAATAACTCTTATTTATTAATGATTAAAATGATAAGAATAGATGGCGCCAACTATTTTTTTATCAGGGATAAAGAAAATGAAAAACCACTTCTTTTTGGGAAGACCTTAGAACTTACTTATACAAATTCTTTTTCATTAACGGTCTTTGCCGGAAAAGTAAAGTCTACGGGGATCCCGGAAGTGATTATTTCTGTAATTGAAACTGAAATTTTAAAAAACAGGCAGCAATGGCTTGTTGGGTAACAATTTTTCTGTATAAAAATGGCGTTGTTATTTATTTTAAAAACACTTTACGCCAATGCGGGAAACCAGTTAATACTTATAAATTGTATCATGGTTTAAATTTAATTTCTAAACTATGATACAATTTAGATTTCACTTCTGTTTGTTATCCTGTTGATATTTATATGATTTAGTGCATCTCAAATTTATTCCCGATCTAAAGTTGTATTATCATTCTCCCGCTTTTTAATTAATTTTAAGACTCAAGAATTTTATTAAAAAGTTTAAAATATACATTTCAATGAATATTAAATATTTGAAAAGGATTTTAGTTATCGCTTTATTTTTCTACTTACCGCTGAATAGCATGGCCTGGGGTGTTTTGGGACATCGGATTGTTGGTGAAATAGCCGATTCATATCTGAATAAAAAAACAAAGAAAGAAGTTTATAAAATATTGGGTACAGAATCTGTTGCGATGACAAGCAACTGGGCAGATTTTATCAAATCTGACCCTTCGTTCAGTTATTTATATAACTGGCATTTCATAAACCTGAAAGCAGGATTAACAAGACAGGAAGTAGAGACTTATCTTGAAACGGATACAGCCACTGATGCATACACGAAGATCAATTTTTTAAAAACGGAATTAAAGAAAAAGGAATTATCTCCCGATAATAAATTATTATACCTGAGGATGCTTATCCATATAGTGGGGGATATACATCAACCATTGCATATAGGAAGACTGGAAGATCTTGGTGGAAATAAAGTAAAGATCATGTGGTTTAGTGATCCCGCTAACCTTCACCAGGTTTGGGATGAAAAACTTATCGGAATGCAGCAACTCAGTTATACAGAATATACTGCTGCAATAAATCATGTTTCTAAATCTCAAATATCTGAATGGCAAAATGAACCATTAAGTTCCTGGATATACCAATCTTACCAGATTGCAGAAAAGATTTATGCTGATATAAACCAGCCGGATCAAAAACTGGATTATAAATATAATTTCAAATACATAAGCATATTAAACCAGCAATTATTAAAGGGAGGTGTCCATTTAGCAGGTTTGTTGAATGAAATTTTTAGTTGATATTGTATTTACTCAATAATTTCAAAGAGGAGTAACTGAGATTTTTGGGTAGGGCTAAAGTTGTTATCCGCAATAAATAAAAGTGTTTTATGTCCATTGGGCAACAGTGGCCCGAATGTTAACCCCTCAATATTGTCGATATAAAAACCGAGTTCATCCATATTTAGTAAAAGTTTTTTATTAACTGCAGTAAAATCCCTGTTCTCTTTTAGAGAGGGATTGTTTTTAATATCAGATGCATCTGTCATGTCAACTAAAAATAATTTAATAGTACATGCAAGCCTCCCGGAAGAAAATGAACGCTCCATAACCAGCAATTGATCATTTCCAACATACAGAATTTCTGATACCCCGTTTATCTTAAAACCCGTTTCAGGAATTGCCGGATGAGCAACCGGGTCTAATTTATAGGCAAACTGGCTGATGTTTTTCTTCTTTTTAAGATCAAATTTCAATATCCGGATAAAGGAATTGTTGTCATTCGAATCAGCCCTCGGTCCATCTTCAAACAGGGGCTCTTCCATACTTACATAAAGTGTTTTAAAATTATCAGCAAAACTGATTCCTTCAAAGACTGAATTTTGCCTTGGGCCTTTTTCTATTTTTTGCATCCGTATGTTTTCAGGAATGGCAACAGTATCAAACTGTTTTCCATCTGCATGTATCATACCGATAAAAGGATTTGTCAAAATGGTATCCCCTTTCTTTATAGACCGCTCACCTTCACTGCTCCAGATGAGTAAGTTTTTTTTCGGATTATACCTGATAGCTTCCGGATCAACAGTATGATACGGATCTGTTTTACTATTGGGATAAACAGATCCATCCGGCTGTAAGATATTTTTAACTGATGTAAACAGAACACTGTCAATCCCTTTAAGGGAAATGAAGATATCGGCTGTATAAAAACGGGCTGGCTGAATGTACCCTCTGTCATCACTTAATAAAAAGTATTTATTTTTTTTAAAATCAAAATCAATACCGGATAATCCACCAACGGTTGTATTGTTGAATGAATAAGCATATGGAATTTCGTATTCATTGATAAATCTCAGGGAATTAATAGTTGCTTCGGGTTTATTACCGGATGAATATTGATGAATGCTGCAGGCACAGAGATTAAAGCTGCAATAGAAAACAAGTATTGCACGCAGAAAGGATGGGTTCATTTTTTAAATTGAATTTCAAAGTTAGCGAGAAGGAGTTACTAAATGCTGATGGGAAAATCCAATAAATAATTGAAAAGAGGGAAAACAAAAAACCCTGCTCAAAGAACAGGGTTTTAAATAGGCATATTCATTTAATAGTTTTAGGGGATATTGTAACTAAGGTTTTATAATTAATTGGTATATAATCAGTTATTTATAGAGCCTTAGTTCCCGGTTTCACTAAACAAATTCAGATGTTCTCCGATTTTGAATGTTGGAAAGCCAGTTTTCAACTCTCACAGTTCTATAAAACGCATCAATGTTTTTTATAGAATTGTTTGTTTTTTTAGCTTCGTTTTTGGGGGCGGAATAATCTGAGTTACTA
>JBBKWV010000276.1:0-3476 GCA_037969135.1 Ferruginibacter sp. | reverse complement strand
GCTAATGCATTTTTTTAAAAACCTTTAACCAACAGAAAACGATTAAACCATTTATCCTTTTCAGATTGGATTATTTATACTTTTTAGTATACGATACAAAGAGCTGAAGCATTCTTTTAAAATGCTCTGCTTATAACGGAGATTTCAAAAAAAAATTTCAAATACACAATAAATTTTTAGGATCATAGTTTATATTATACAGCAATTGCGCTATAAAGCAATGAAAAACGAAGAAATTAAATATTAAATAAGTTACTGATCATACTATAACAGGTTACTGAAACCAACTTAAGCCGTTCCAAAATAGGAACGGCTTATACATTTTATGCTTATATTGTTTTTTATCTCCCCTTTGATTAACCGTAGCATTTGTTTTACTTTTATGCCATGTCAAAAAAATTATTTTTATTAGATGCCTATGCATTGATATTCCGTGCATACTATGCACTCATTCGAAACCCCCGGATCACCAGCCGAGGAAAAAACACAAATGCCCAGTTTGGTTTTACGAATACGATTATTGAACTGATCAACAACCAAAAGCCAACGCATATGGCGGTTTGTTTTGATACACATGCCCCAACGGAAAGACATACTGATTTTGCCGACTATAAAGCCAATCGCCAGGAAACGCCGGAAGACATTTCATTATCAGTACCCGATATTAAAAAAATTATTCAGGGATTAAACATTCCGGTAATTGCCATTGATGGGTACGAAGCAGATGATGTAATCGGCGCTTTGGCAAAACAAGCTGAAAAAGTGGGTTATGAAGTTTTTATGGTTACCCCCGACAAAGATTATGGTCAGTTGGTTTCTGAAAACATAAAAATTTACAAACCGGCATACCAGGGAGGGAGTGTGGAAATAATGGGCCCGGAAGAGGTTTGTAATAAATGGGGGATCAAAAATGTAGATCAGGTAATTGATATGCTGGGACTGATGGGTGATGCTGTAGATAATATCCCCGGAATTAAAGGTATCGGAGAAAAAACGGCCGCAAAGCTTTTGGCTGAATATGAATCACTGGAAAATGTCCTGAAAAATGCGGATAAAATAAAGGGGTCCATGGGTGAGAAAATCAGGTCGGGTAAAGAAATGGCCATCCTGAGCAAAAAACTGGCAACAATTATTTTGGATGTGCCAACCGAATTTCATGAAGAAGATTTTAGGGTAAAAGAAATGAACAAAGAACTCTTACAGGATATTTTTACCGAATTGGAATTTAAAACTCTGGGAAAAAGGATCTTGGGCGAAGAAATAAATGTAGCTGCGGAAGTTTGGAATCATACCAATGAACCCAAAAATAAAAAACCGGAAACCGGACAAATGGATTTGTTTGGAAATGCGGTTGAACAAGCTGATGCACCTGAAACCAGATTGCCTTCTGAAAATAATATAACTGACCCTGTTTTAACAGCAGATAAAAACATACATAACAGCCCGCATAATTATTTATTAATTGACACTGAAATATCACTGCATGAATTGATCGAATCCCTTTCCAAAGCAAAAGAGATTTGTTTTGATACGGAGACTACCGGAATTGATCCCAATGAAGCATCATTGGTTGGCTTAAGCTTTTGTATAAAAAAAGGGGAAGCTTTTTACGTTCCCTGCCCGGAAGATAAGGATGCATGCATAAAACTATTGAACAATTTTAAAAAACTATTCCTCGATGTTTCCATTACCTGGATCGGACAGAATATCAAGTACGACCTTTTAATGCTTAAATGGCTTGGCTTTGAAATAGAAGGAAACATTTTTGATACCATGCTCGCACATTACGTTATAGAGCCGGAAGGAAAAAGAAGTATGGATGTCCTGAGTGAAAAATATTTGGGTTATCAAACAGTGCATATCGAAGAGCTGATAGGAAAAAAAGGAAAGAACCAGGGAAACATGAAAGATGTGGAACTGGAAAAGATTAAAGACTATGCTGCAGAAGATGCGGATATCACATTTCAATTAAAAAATACTTTTCTGCCGCAATTGAAATCAAAAGAAGTGGAAAAAGTTTTTTATGAAGTGGAGAACCCACTGATCAAAGTATTAACAGAAATGGAATTTGAAGGAATAAAAATTGATGAAAAATTTCTCAATGAATATTCAAAAGAACTGGAAAAAGAAGCAACGCTGGCAGAAGAAAGTGTTTATAAACAGGCCGGTGTTCGATTTAACCTTGCTTCACCCAAACAGTTAGGTGAAGTGTTGTTTGATAAAATGCAGATAGATCCCAAGGCGAAAAAAACAAAAACAGGACAATATGCCACCGGGGAAGATGTATTATTAAAACTGGCCAGTAAAAATAAGATTGTAGATGACATCCTTGCATTCAGGGAATTCACAAAATTGAAATCAACTTATGTAGATGCCTTGCCGTTGATGATCAATAAAAAAACGGGGCGGGTGCATACCAGTTATGCACAGGCAGTTGCAGTTACAGGCAGACTCAGCAGCAACAATCCGAATTTGCAGAATATCCCGATAAGAACAGACAAAGGTAAAGAAATCAGAAAGGCGTTTATTCCAAGAGATGAAAACTACCTGCTGGTTTCTGCCGATTATTCACAGATTGAACTGCGCATCGTTGCAGCCATCAGTGCGGATGAAAACATGTGCGACGCCTTTAAATCAGGAAAAGATATCCATAAGGCAACTGCCGCTAAAGTTTTTAATGTAGATGAGTCAGCAGTAACCAAAGAAATGCGCTACAAAGCAAAGAGCGTAAATTTTGGTATCATTTATGGTCAGGGCGCTTTTGGGCTGGCTGAAAACCTGGGCATATCAAGAACAGAAGCAAAAGAGATAATAGATAACTATAAGAAACAGTTTCCAAACATCCAGAAATACATGGACGATACCATCAATTTTGCGAAGGAAAACGGATATGTACAAACGCTGATGGGGCGTAAGAGATGGTTAAGCGATATCAACTCGGCAAATTTTACTGTACGTGGTTTTGCCGAAAGAAACGCCATTAACTCTCCTATCCAGGGAACAGCTGCTGATATGATAAAACTTGCGATGATTAAAATTCAAAAAGAATTCAAATCAAAGAAATTCAAATCAAAAATGTTGTTGCAGGTACATGATGAACTGGTATTTGATGTTTTAAAGGAAGAACTGGAAACCGTTAAACCTGTGATACTGGAATGCATGCAACATGCTATGGTTTTACCCAATGGCGTTCCAACAGATGCAGAATTGGGTGTTGGTGAGAACTGGTTACAGGCACATTAAATAATTACTTTCTTAACCTGATTTGTTATATTTTAAGATATTGACAAAGAAAAAACGAAATGAAAAAAACTATTTTTTACCGTTATGATGCCTATTGTGGCTGGTGTTACGGGTTTGGTCCGGTAATATTAAAATTTGCCGAAAAACATGCAAACGAATTTAATATAGAAGTGCTGAGTGGCGGAATGATCATCGAAGAGTTTGCATTGCCGATACAAAAGGCTGCAGCACAT
>JBBKWV010000275.1:0-3430 GCA_037969135.1 Ferruginibacter sp. | reverse complement strand
GCTGCTGCTGCCAACATTGGTATGGAAAGCGCAGCATAAGGATATGATGCGGAAACACCATCAGCAATTAAATCTTTTACTACTCCAACACCAACAAGATTTGGAGGCAGTGCTGCATCAGTTACATTCTTTTCAATTAATCTTAATACATATTCCCTGCCGTCTTTATCAACCAGCCTTAGTGATTTTGTCTGATGCCCGCCACCAATTCGCGAAGGTGTTAAACCACCCATGGCTGTGTTTATATCAAACACTTTCACTTTCACTGCTGTTGTCCATTCTTTCCGATAGTTTTTTCCTAACATGAATTTTCTAAATCCGCCAGACTTAAATTTTGAAGAAGCAACCACTGATATTGAATCGGGAAACTCTGTAGTAGCAATTACTGCATCATTTAATTTCTTCGGTATTGAGGGCAATGACGTTGTATAAATTGTACTGTTCAAATCAGCACTTTCGGTTGAATAAAAATTAATCTTTATGCTTCCATCGATCATAACTTCTATTACAGCAAATCCTTTTTTATCAGCTGCAAACAAAGAATATTTACCCTTGTTTACACGGGTGCTTTTTGAACCCGAACCACTTACGATAGAATACAGGCTGTCTTTTTGTAACAGTTGCAACGAATGGTCATGCCCGGCTACCTGTATCACATTTGTATGGCCCTTAATTACAGATTCTATCTTTTCTTTTAAATTTTTATACTCCGGGTGTTTTGTGTCTTCTATGTTTCCAAACCATTGCCTGTAAAGCGGGTAAATTGACCCGATCAGAGGTAGCGGAACATACAGTTTTGGGTTAATATCAGTTAATGGAAAAATATGTTGTTTCAAAGTGTAGTAACCGCCATGAATGCCATAGCTATATAAAGGGTGATGCATGGCCAGTACGATTAACTTGTCGGGATACGAATAAATAATATCCTTTAAGCCACTGATAATATCTTCTTCTGTTTTAAATGGGCAGTCAGATTCGATACCCGGCCGTTCATTTTGCTGCAACCACCACTGGCTATCCATAAAAACAATGACTACCTTATCACTTATCACTACATCCTGTGGCCCGGGGCATCCGCCGGGTGGCAGTAACTGAATGTTTGGCAATTGCAATGATTGAATGTATGCAGCTTCATTTTCTAATTGCTCCAGCCCGCCTGCTTTTCCCTGCTTCCAGTCATGGTTGCCGGGGATGAAATACGCTTTTGCTTTTTTGTCTTTTACAACCGACAATTGGTAGTCAATAATTGCTTTTGCTTCCCCGTAATTTTTATTGGCCTGTGCGGGCATTCCTTTGGGGTAAATATTATCGCCCAGGTAGAGCAACACATTTGTTGTATCATTCCAGTTAACATGTAAGGTTAACCAATCACAAACCGGGTGTTTGCTGTTTTCCAGTTCGCCTGCATCGCCAACTAAAAAAATACGTTGTGCCACATTATTGCTTTGTGCATGTATATGCTGAAAAGAAAAAATGGTTATGGCAATCAATAGATATTTAATATATTTTTTCATAAACTCAATTTTGTTGATTTACATGCTGTAAGCATGAGTAGTCTTATTTTGCTTTAATCCAACTTCTGGGCGGCACCATAAATAAACTCAGTCCCAGAAATGGAGCTCCGGATAATTTATTCTTAATTAAAACATTGCTATTTCTTCCTGCCGAGTTGGTTAAATTAAATTGTAAATTCTGGCGGTAACCAGCTTCGGCACTAAACCAAAACCAGTTGTGTATTTCTTTTTCCAGCGTTAAGCCGATTTTTAATTCAGACCGGTGAAGATGGGGCTGGTTTGTATTTTCCAAACCCGGAATTTTATTGCTTAACCTGTATGATGCCCCGGATAGTTCAGTTGCCAGATACCAGAATTGTTTATCATTTTTTGAATAACGCAGTTTGATATGTGTTGGCAGGAGGCTTTCGATACCCCAGTTGGGGGAAAAGTTTTTATTGTAAGAAATAACAGGATATACAGAAGCCCTGCCAAACGTATACCCATACGCCACGCCAATGGCATAGCTCAGGTTTTCATTTCGTTTCCATCCATACATTGGTGCTACTGATATTTTCAACAGGTCCTTTGGGGGAATACCCGATTGTGTAAAGTCACCGTTAAAATCTGCACTGGCACGCAAGAGAAAATAAGTATTTTTCTTAGTAGGTTTTATAATATAAAGTTGCCCGCCCAAAGTCTTTAGTGACCGGTCTTCAAGACCGGTATAAACCGGATAATTGGATTCTGATGGATTTGTAAAATGTAATTGTTCCTGAAAATAACGCAGTCCCCCAATTACAATAAATCCGGGTCTGTTAATAATTGGAAATTTTAATTTTATATCCAACCGGCCATTGCGGCTTATGCCTGCATTGGCGTCATTGTAAAGCGAATTTTTGGATGTTGATTTTATAGTATAGTGCGGTATTAATTCATATTTAATTACCAATCCCTTAGTGCGGGGCAAACCAATTACACTGGGTGTACAATACAGTGAGTGATTGTCGGGTATGTTCTCGTCCTGTGCTTTAACCTCCAGGTAAAGAACTGCCACAAAGCTCATCACTAGAAAGATTTTGTACTGCATTTAATTGGTTTTAATTTTTTTAAATAATAAGATGTTTCCTTTGCTCCATTTGCCTTCATTAGAAATATAAATATTTCCACTATCGGTTATGGCTAGCCCTTCGGGTTGTTTAAAAAGTTTTTCATCCAGTTTGTAAACATGCTGCAGGCCAGTATGATTATTATAAACAACCAGTATTTTACCTACTGATGATAAAATATAAAAATTGCTGTCGGAAGGATTGAATGAAATGGCAGAGGGGGCAAACTCATTTTTTTCGCCGAGGTATGCATGGATGTCTTTTTCAGCTATACTAAGAAACGGCAATTCAACCAGTTTGTTTGTTGTCAGTGAAAACGAATAAACCGCTTTTGTATGTTTTGGGAGTTCATTTCCTGCTTTACCTTTGCAGGCTATAAGCAGTTGGTTAGAAGGCTTATCCAGGTATAAACCTTCAGTGGTATTGGAGGTAGAGAGTGGGGTAGTGAATTTTTCTGTTGAAGGATTGTTTTCAATATCGGTAACTTTAAAAATGGTACCGTCCGATCTTAAAACATAGACGATATTTCCATCAACTGCCACATCTTCATAATCCCCGTGTTTTCCGAATTTGAATTCGGTACTTACTTTTTTTTCGTTAAGATCATAAATGTAAATGATGCCTTCCTCGTCATTAATACATGCCAGGTTGTTTTTTGCATAAAAAGAGATACCTGAAATTTCAACTAATTCACGGGGCATCTCCCAGGTAGCATCTGGCGAATTGAAATTATAAATTGCAAGTCCGTCAGCCGGTAATTGATTGTTGGTTATTGAGTTTTTAGTTTGCTGCCTGGTTTTATTGTCTTGTTGCCCACATGAGTATGTA
>JBBKWV010000274.1:0-43862 GCA_037969135.1 Ferruginibacter sp. | reverse complement strand
AAAAATGATAACATCAACTCACATTAATATTCAGCTTCTCAAGCAATCCGTTTAATTCTTCCAATGAATAATATTCCATCAAAATACTGCCATAACCTTTTTTGTTATGTGTAAGTTTTACTTTGGTGCTGAACTGTGATGCTAAATTATCTTCTATCTTTTTAAATGCAGGAGGAAGTTCTGTTTTTAATGATGTTTTAACAACAGCTTTGCTGTACATTTTTCTTACAAGGTCTTCCGTTTGCCTTACTGACAAACCTTTGTTTTTTATTTCGGCAAAAACAAACAATTGTTTATCTATAACATCAATATTGATCAGTGCCCTTGCATGCCCCATGCTGATCACACCGTTTCTAACGGCAACCTGAATGTCGGGGGGTAATTTTAACAGCCGGATATAATTTGCAACTGTACTTCTTTCTTTCCCCATCCTTTCTGCCAGCAGTTCCTGGGTATAGTCAAGATCATCCATAAGCCGTTTGTAACTGATGGCAATTTCTATGGCGTTTAAATTTTCTCTTTGAAGGTTTTCCAGCAGTGCGAGTTCCAGTAAACTGCTGTCGTCTGTTTGCCTTACGTAAACGGGTATATCCTTTAACCCGGCAATTTTGGATGCCCTGAACCGGCGTTCGCCCGCGATAATCCGGTACTTACCGGAAGGCAAAGCATATACGGTCAGTGGTTGTATAATGTCGTGTATTTTAATGGACGATGCCAGTTCACTCAACGCGGTATCGTCAAAATCTTTCCTTGGTTGTTCCGGATTTACTTCAATATGATCTAAAGAAATGCGCAAAACGCCTGCAGATTTTTCTGCAATTTCTGATTTTAAATTTCCGGCAGTAGTTTTTAAATCGGCATCAATATTCTGTAAAAGGCTTCTGATACCTTTTCCCAATGCATCTTTTTTTTGTGATGTACTCATTCAGTGTAATAATTTGAAGGTCCGGAGATTTAAAGGTTCTGATGATAAAATGTGCAGCACCCCAATTCCAAACCGGCTAATCGAATTGTTAATGTATAATTTTGTCTTCCTGGTTAATTTTGGTAAGATTATTTTTTTGTAAGATCTCTTTAGCAAGATTCAGATAATTAACTGCTCCTTTACTGTCGGAATCATATAATATAACCGGCTTGCCGAAACTTGGAGCCTCACTCAGCCTGGTATTTCTATGTATGATGCTGTTAAAAACCATATCTTCAAAATGACGCCTAACTTCACTTACTACCTGGTTACACAGTCTCAACCTTCCATCATACATGGTCATTAAGATACCTTCAATTTTCAGATCTGTGTTTAACCTGTTTTGAACAATTTTTACAGTATTCAACAATTTACCGAGCCCTTCCAGGGCAAAAAATTCTGTCTGAACCGGAACAACCACACTATCAGCTGCAGTAAGGGCATTCACTGTGATCAATCCAAGAGAAGGAGAACAATCAATAACAATAAAATCGTACTGAGATTTGATTGGTTCAAGGATATTTTTTAAAACAGTTTCCCTGTTGGGATAATTGATCATTTCAATTTCAGCACCAACCAGATCGATATGAGATGGCACCAGATCGAGAAATGGAAGTGCTGTTTTTAAAATCACGTCTTTAACTTCCGCTTCATTTACCATACAATCATATAAACTCTTGGTAACATTATGCAGGTCAAATCCAACACCGGTAGTGCTGTTGGCCTGGGGGTCTGCATCAACCAGGAGTGTTTTGTATTCCAGAATTGCAAAACTAGCTGCAAGATTTATTGCCGTTGTTGTTTTTCCTACACCGCCTTTTTGATTTGCGATTCCTATTGTTCTTGCCATAAATTTCGTTTCTCGTTTCTCTTTTTTTGAACCGAAGTTTTTTGTTCGGCAGTTGTAAAATACTAATTCTTATATTGTAATTGTTTCTCCGATTGAGGGTAATAATAAATTCAACCCATTACTGGCAAAAACTTCATTGGCTTTTTCCCTGTCAATCTTAATATATCCAAAGGTATCGTAATGCACGCCAATAACCGTATTACATTTAACCATTTTTGCTGCCGCCGCCGCATCATTTAATCCCATGGTGAAATTATCCCCAATAGGTAAGAGCGAAAAGTCAATTTTGGCAAACATCGGAATTAATTGCATATCATTCGTTAAAGCGGTATCCCCGCTGTAATAAAAATTCTTTTCTTTACTCATTATGATAAATCCCATCGGGTTGCCTCCGTAACTGCCATCCGGCATGGAAGAAGAATGTACGGCATTCACCGCTTTTACTGTTCCAAAATCAAAATCCCAACTTCCCCCCGTATTCATTGGCTGATATTTGGTTATACCTTTTGCCGCATACCACATGGCAACTTCATAATTTGCAATGATTGTTGCCCCCGTTGATTTTGCGAGTGCTTCTGCATCAGCTACATGATCAAAGTGCCCATGGCTTAACAATATATAATCTGCTTCTATATCATTGATATCAATATTTTTAGCCAGCTCATTTTGGGTGATATAAGGATCAAATAATAATTTTTTTTTATTTACTTCTGCCATAAAGCAGGAATGCCCGTAATAGGTTAATTGCATAAAGTTATTTGAAAGATGATTATATGTATTGAAAATCCCAGTGTCAACCTGGCAAATTTAGTTATTCGGTATAAAATGGGAAACAATAAAGTTGCTTTTTTGTTAAGTTACAAACGTAGCTGAAAGAGTAAAAACAATGTATGATTATTATAATATCGGGCAGCAACTGGGATCAGAATACTAATAAGCAGCATTAAAGTATCTAGGGGGAGGGCAGGAGATCTAAACGGAATGGAACAGCTGACCGGCAGTTTGTTACACATGAAAATGCTTGTTCATCCAAACCGGTTACCCATTGGCGATGTGAATACTCTGATGGATAATAAAAATGATTTTTCCATTAGCAAACCTTAAATGCCATTCATGTACAACCGGAAGATTTTTTGAATTTTTAATACTATTTTTAAACAGGTTTCAGGTATGTTTTATACAAGCAGATCTTCGGATCGATCAAATTAAAGTTATTTATGCGTTCTCCTCTTGCAGTTATTATTTTTATTGTATTCATGCTTTTGCTGGATACTTATTTTTTCCAGGCCATTAAAACGGTTTCACAGTCATCTTCTCCAAAAACCAGGACATCCGTTTATGCTGTTTATTGGATCCTGACCATATTTGCTGTTGCAGGATTTCTGGTATTCATTTACAGCGGGCAGGATTTTTTGGGAAAAAGCATACGTACTTTTTTATTTGCCAGCATTATTGGTTTATTCCTGGCAAAGTTAACCGCTATGATCTTTTTTCTGGCAGATGATCTTCGAAGGGGAATACAATGGATCGCAGGAAAATTGTTTTTTACCAATACCGAAGCGGAAAATATGGGTGGAGAGGGAATCAGCCGTTCTGTATTTTTAAGCTGGATCGGTATAACTGCAGGGACTACACTATTTGGTAGTCTGATCTATGGATTTGGTAACCGGTATAATTACCAGATAAAAAGAATTCAATTGTCTTATGATAATTTACCTGCTTCATTTAAAGGGATGAAGATTGTGCATATCAGTGATATTCACTGTGGAAGTTTTTTGGATAAAAAAGCTGTTGAGAATGGGGTCAGCAGGATCATGGGTGAAAATGCAGATATCATTCTATTTACCGGTGATATGGTAAATGACCGGGCTACTGAAATGGATGATTACCTGGATGTTTTTGATAAGCTGAAAGCACCAATGGGTATATATTCTATCCTGGGCAATCATGATTATGGAGAATATGTGCAATGGCCGATCAATGGGATCAGCAAAGAACAAAACCTGGAAAATCTGAAAAAAGTACATGCCAGAATCGGCTGGAGATTATTGATGAATGAACATGTTATTCTGGAAAAAGGTAATGAAAAAATTGCATTACTGGGGATTGAAAACTGGAGTGCAAAAGCAAGATTCCCGAAGCATGGACGAATGGATCTGGCATATACCGGTACAGAACAATATCCTTTTAAGATTCTGTTAAGCCATGACCCCAGTCATTGGGAAGCCGAAGTAAAAAAGAAATATGCAGATATAGATCTCATGCTCAGCGGCCATACACACGGTATGCAGTTTGGGGTAGAAATTCCCGGATTTAAATGGAGCCCGGTTCAATATATGTACAAGGAATGGGCCGGTTTGTACGAGGATGTAAAGCAAAAATTATATGTGAACAGGGGTTTTGGATTTATAGGTTATCCGGGGAGGGTAGGTATTTTACCGGAGATAACAGTGATTGAACTGGTTTAAGATCAGTTTGCATTCTAAAAGAATGTATAATGAAAAAAGGTTGATGCTGTTAATTATTCTTAACGCCATCAACCTTTTAAACTTATTATGCTTTTAAACTTTAATCCCTTCTGGGGGCATACGTTCTTTTTCTTCCTTCAGCCCTGTCGCTTCTGCCGCCTGTTCCATCTTCACCGGCTCTTTTAAAACCACCATCAGCCTCATTCATTCTTACAGTCCGGTTATTATAACGTTTACCATCAATCGCTTTTATCATTTTACCGGCATTGGCTTTATCAATTTCTACCCAGGTGTTCATATCACGCATGTCTATTTTGCCCAGGACCTCTTTTTTCAGATTACTTTCATCCAGGATAAACTGTAAAAAGCTTGCTTTATAAAAACCATCTTTTGTACCCAGGTTTATAAATAGCCTGGTATAACCATTATCTCTGCCTTGTGTACGTTCCCTTCTGCTGCTACCATTATCTCTGCTGCTAACTGCATCTCTGAATTCAGGACGGTTCCTTGAATCCATTTTTGCATTCAGGTCATCTGCATTTTCATAATACTTTAAAAAATGGTCAAACTCAAGGGCAGCAACTCTTTGTAATACTTCTTCTTTGGAAACATCTTTAAACTTTTCCATCAGATCAGGAAGGTATGTTTCATAATCTCCATGAGAGATATCTGTTTGAATCAGTTTGTCCATAAAATGGAAGAACTGTTTGCGGCATACATCTTTTCCACTCGGGATATCCAGTTTGTGGAAAGAGGCATTTACCATTTTTTCAAGTTGCCTGATCTTGAAAGTTTCACGGGTATGACAGATCGAAATACAAATACCGCTTTTTCCGGCACGGGCAGTACGTCCACTCCGGTGTGTATACACTTCCATATCATCCGGAAGTTCAAAATTAATTACGTGTGTAATTCCGTCAACGTCGATTCCCCTTGCAGCCACATCAGTAGCAATTAAAAGCTGCAAGGTTTTACTTCTGAAACGTCCCATAACCTTGTCACGTTGCTGTTGTGTAAGGTCACCATGCAGTGCTTCAATTTCATATCCTGCTTTAGAAAGCCTTTCTGAAACATCTTGTGCACCAGCCTTGGTACGAACAAAAATAATTCCGTACATACCCGGATTGAAATCAATCAGGCGTTTTAATGTTTCATAACGTTGATGAGCAGGTGATACAAAAAACTGGTGATCGATATTTACGTTACCACTGTTCTTTTTTCCAACAGTGATCTCTTTGGGATCGGTCATGAAATTCCTTGAAATTGCCCTTACTTCCGGTGGCATGGTAGCACTGAAAAGCCAGATACTTTCCCGGTTGATAGTGTTCTTTAAAACAAAATCAATATCATCCCTGAAACCCATATTGAGCATTTCATCAGCCTCATCCAACACCACATATTTAACTTTTTGCAGATCAATCGCCTTGCGTTCTATCAGGTCAATCAAACGACCAGGAGTAGCTACAACGATCTGAACACCCTGGCGCAGATTTCTTATTTGCATTGTTATGGAGGCTCCGCCATAAACTGCCTCTGTATTTATACCTTTTGAATGTTTTTTATAATCCTGCAGGTCATTTGTTATTTGCAAACAAAGTTCTCTGGTTGGACAAACGATCAATGCCTGCGGAAACTTTTCTGCAGCATTTATTAATTGGATCAGGGGTAAACCAAAAGCGGCCGTTTTTCCGGTTCCCGTTTGGGCAAGTCCCACAAAATCAGTTGTGCCTGACAGTAATACAGGGATCGCCTGTGCCTGTATTGGTGTAGGTTCAGTAAATCCCAGTGCTGAAATTGACTGTACGATAGTTTCATTAAGCCCAAGAGCTTCAAATCCATTCATTGTTTTGTTTTTTTTAATAAAGACCATGAAATTGCGAATGCAATAGACATGTGGTCAAAAAATTGTTTTTGATGGTCACATGTTATGCTCCTGGCCGTTGGGGAGAGATATTAATCTAATTGGTAAATCAACAACTTTACCTGCTTTCAACAGCAACTGAACATGTCATGTAATTCCATGTTTCTAATAATGGGCGCAAATGTACGGCTTTTATTTATGTTTTCTTAAATTAATTGGTAATGTTGGCTGTAATCAACCAATCTGAAATAAAAAAGTTTCTATTTTGCAGTTAAACTTATTTAGATTAAGATAATCAAAGGGCTTCCACATTCTGATTGCTGATGGTAAAAAAAGCCGCATTCATCGTTTATTTAATCATTTCGCAAAGCTTATTTGCCCAGAATAAGACATTTTCAGAATCTGAAAAAGCTACGCTGGATTCCATGTTTAATGAAGATGAATTTTTCAAAATGCTGAAAGATGCACTTAAACCTAAAAGCTATTTTCAGATAAATGCAGGTATCGGGAACAGTTATTTCAGTATTAAAAATAACCGGCTGAATGCTTCTCAGCAGGAAAATAAGATGGTTTTTACTCCTGCTGCAGATTATTTTCATAAAAGCGGGTTGGCTTTATCTGTTGCAGGTTCCCTGACAACCTTTAATAGAATTACAGATTTTTATCAATTCAGCGTTACGCCTTCCTATAATATCCTGAACAAAAAAAAGTATTTAGCCGCTGTTAGTTATACCAGATATTTAAGGAATGGAAAGTTTGGAGATGCGGCTTCTCCGATTCAAAATGATCTGTTTGCTTCCGGGTATTTAAAAAAGCCCTGGTTGGCTCCTGGGATATCTTTGGGATATTCCAGTGGAAAGCATACGGCGTATAAACATATCGATACCGTTTTTTTAAGTATACCCCGAAAGTTTACCGACACGATCAAGTCGGTTGTAAGAAATTTTTCCGCTAATATATTTGTTCAGCATGCTTTTGAATATCTGGGAATCTTTCATAAAAAAGACGGAATATCAATTGAACCGAAACTATTGCTCAATGCCGGTATCAATACGTATTCTGAAGAACACTTTAACCCGTACAAAGCTTTTTATGACAGGGTTATTGAACGCAGAAAGAATCTGGGGCTGCTGCAGGAAACCACCCCATTTCAAATTCAGTCCATTGCATTGAGTATGGACATTAACTATGTGACAGGCAATTTTGGATTTGAGCCCCGTGTTTACATGGATTATTACCTTCCGGAAACATCCGACAGAAAATTTACCACCATTTTATCTTTTGTGATCAGTTATGTTTTTTAGTAAGGGATTCATTTAACAATTATTTCTTAAGTTTTTATTCGTTTGGCATATAACTTGAGATTTATTTGCGACATAAAACTCTATACATGAAAAAAGCAATCTTACCTCTGGCACTACTCATGATAGTAACTGTCAGTACAGCCTATTCGCAGGGAATAAAATTTGGAATAAAAGGCGGAGCAGAAATTAAAAAGTTAAGTGGTAAATCATTCAGTGAACAGTACTCATATGGTTATCATTTGGGCGTGTTTTCTGAATTGAAGATCACTTCGCATTTGGGAATACAGCCCGAAATATTTTTTAGCCAGGTAAATATTGATACCAGCAGTAATTTTCGTGACCTGTATGGCTTTAAACAATTATCAAAAGTGAAGTTAAGTTATGTTAATATTCCGATCCTGCTTAGTATAAAACCCAATAAGTATGTTGCATTCCAGGCTGGCCCTCAGTTTGGTATTTTGATGAACAACAGCAATACGATTTTGGAAAACGGCCAAAACGCATTTAAAAAAGGAGACTTCAGTATGCTTGCCGGCATTCAGTTGAATATTTCTAAAATAAGGCTTTATGGAAAATATGCAGTTGGCTTAAATAACCTGAATGATATTGATGAGAAGGATAAATGGAAAAGTCAGACCATTCAGGTTGGCTTGGGATTTACATTATAGGATCAGGGCCTGATGATATTATAAGATCCGTCGGCATTTAGTTTTATTACTGTACTGGGTGTCGATGGTTCTGTTTCATCCTGGCGATGCTGAACAATATAATCCACACCTGCCTTGATCTTTACGTCAATATCATTAAAGATTCCCGGTGGCGGGTATCCCGAAACGTTGGAAGAGGTAGAAACCAGGGGTTTACCAAATGCCCTTATCAGTTTTATACAAAAATCATCTTTAACAAGTCTTATTGCAATACTGCCATCGGCATTTATCAGGTTGGGCGCAAGGTTTTTCGCTTTACTGTAGATAACCGTTACCGGTTTGTGTGCTCCTTTGATGTAATCAAAAACACTGAGATGTGGTTGATCGGTGTAATTTAATATCTCGTTTTCATCAGCCAGTAAAATGATCATGCTTTTCTCTTCATTCCTGTTTTTCAATGCATATATTTTTGAAACGGCATCTGCATTGCCGGAATCGCAACCAATACCCCATACCGTATCCGTTGGATATAATATCAGTCCGCCTTTTTGTAAAACCGATACAGATTCTTCAATATCATTTTGAATTAGCATATTATAAATTTATGGTTTCAAGCACCTGATCAGTATCAATTCCATAACCACATTTAAAATGGCCAAGCGGGCAACTTTTTTTTCCATGAAGACCGCAAGGACGACAGGGCAAATGCTCCTCCGTTTCAATAATAAATGACTTGTCGGATAAAGGAGTATATCCAAATGCAGGTATAGTAGAACAAAAAATGGCAGTTACCGGCGCATTTACAGCAGATGCAAAATGCAGGGGAGCACTGTCATTTACATAATTCATTACTGCTTTTTTCATTAAAGCAGCTGATTGTAAAAAACTCAGTTTACCCGCAAGTACAGTGCAGTTTTTATTTTGAGAAGCATTTGCTATGGATAAACATTCAGCATAATTGTCTTTTCCGCCTAACAGGAATATTTTGTACGAACTATCAAATTTATCTATCATCTCTATCCATTTCCCGGAAGGGAATTTTTTTGTAAACCATACACTCGATGGCGTCATGGTTACAAATTGCTTTGCGGTGAATTGTTGAATGAAGGATTCATCTTCCTTTGAAGGAATCAATGCCGGTTTGGATAATTTATCATCCGTAAAATCTTTGATGAGTTCATTATTTCTTTCAACTTCATGTTTTGGGTTTTGTAAATCAAAAACATGTATTATTTTTTTGCTGAATAAAAAACTGAGTGGATTTTTATCAAATCCAATGGTTTGCCCGGCGCCGGAAAATGCAGTTAAAAGTCCTGTTGCAAAAAAACGCTGTACGTTTATTACGATATCATATTTTTTTGATCTGATCTTTCTTAGAACGAGAAATAGATTTTTGATCTTATTCTCTTTTTTATTCCAGATCAGCACATTATTCAAATGTGGGTTGTTTTCTAATAAAGACTCATTTCCTTTTCTTACTAGAAAATCAATACTGTCATTTGGAAAATAGAGCCGCAGTTTTTCTATCAGTGCCGTTGCCAGTACCACATCTCCAATAAAAGCTGTTTGTATGATCAGGATTTTTTTCATTAGATGCGCAAAGTTATATATTAAAAATGCTATTTCTACTTGGGTATATCAGCCTAAATTTGCAAAAAAAAGGAACATGGAACTACAAAAGCAAATACTGGAAGCCTGGGACAACAGGGAATTATTGAAAAATGACATGTACAGCAATGCGGTGAGGGCAGTAATGGAAGAAGTGGATAAAGGGCGGTTGCGTACTGCAGAACCAGTTGCTGAGGGTTGGCAGGTCAATGAGTGGGTGAAGCAGGCAATCCTTTTATATTTTGGAATTCAGCAGATGGAAACTTACAGTTTACCTCCTTTTGAATTTTATGATAAAATGAAATTGAAAAGTAATTATAAGGATTTAGGAGTAAGGGCGGTACCACATGCCGTTGCCCGTTATGGGGCTTATCTTGCAAAAAATGTTGTATTGATGCCATCCTATGTAAACATCGGTGCATTTGTAGATGAGGGGACGATGGTTGACACCTGGGCTACCGTTGGTAGTTGTGCACAGATCGGAAAGCATGTACACCTGAGCGGTGGTGTAGGAATCGGAGGCGTATTAGAGCCCTTGCAGGCCAGCCCAGTTATCATTGAAGATGGTTGTTTTATTGGAAGCCGTTGTATCGTAGTTGAAGGTGTAAGGGTACAGAAGGAAGCCGTATTGGGTGCCAATGTGGTGCTTACTCAATCTACTAAGATCATTGATGTGAGCGGAAAGGAACCAATTGAAACCAGGGGTATTGTTCCGGAAAGAAGTGTGGTAATTCCAGGCAGTTATACAAAGAAATTTCCGGCAGGTGAGTACAATGTAAGTTGTGCACTGATAATTGGAAAACGAAAGGCCAGTACGGATCTGAAAACAAGTCTGAATGATGCATTGCGGGATTTTAATGTGGCAGTTTAAAATTGCTTTACGGTCTTTTAAATCAGTTGGATGAGTGTTAATGCAAAAAATAATTACCTCACCGGTTTTGTAATTACATTTATTGGAGCCATTCTCTTTAGTACAAAAGCTATTTTCGTAAAACTCGCTTTTGCAAATACAACGGTAGATGCCATCAGTTTACTGGCTTTGAGAATGGTCTTTGCTTTGCCTTTTTATCTTGGGATCGCTTTTTTTTACAGCAATAAGGCTGACAATATAAAGTTTACTGCCCGCCAGTGGTTGAAAATCATTTTTCTGGGGATCATTGGTTATTACCTGAGCAGTCTCTTTGATTTTATCGGACTTCAGTATATTTCTGCCGGTTTGGAAAGACTCATTTTGTTCCTGTATCCAACATTTGCCATCTTATTAAATGCTGTAATTTTTAAAAAGAAGATCAACCGGATTCAGAAACTGGCATTGCTACTCACTTATATCGGTATTGGTATCGCTTATTTCGCAGAATTGAAACTGGATGATACAAACCCACATTTTTTTCTGGGTACATTTTTTATTTTCCTGTGTGCACTCACATTTTCAGTTTACCTGGTAGGCAGTGGCAGGTTGATCCCATTGGTTGGAGCAACAAAATTTACTGCGTATACCATGACTTCAGCTTCTTTGGGCGTTTTGATTCATTATTTTGCAGCAGGGAATATCATACAGAATTTCAGTAAACCTGTGCTTGAGTATGGGTTATTGATTGCCATCATTGCAACAGTAATACCTACATTCTTCATTTCAAACGGGTTAAAAAAAATCGGATCGAATAATGTTGCCATCATTTCCAGTATTGGTCCGGTATCAACCATTTTGCAGGCACATTTCATTTTGGGAGAAAGATTATTGACAGCACAGATCATTGGAACAGGACTGGTTATTTTGGGAGTTTTTCTCACAGGATGGCGTAATCGGGATATTTAGTTTTTTTTAATTCAATTTTGATTTTACATTTGCGGTCCGCCCGGGTGGCGAAATTGGTAGACGCACTGCCTTCAGGTGGCAGCGTTCGCAAGGATGTGCTGGTTCGAATCCAGTCCCGGGCACTGAGAATCAGGCAATCATTTTATGGTTGCCTTTTTTCATTATATTAGTTTCACTGATTCTACCTGCAAAAAAATATTATTATTTACGAAGAATCTTTATCTGCTTGTAAAATATTAATGGGATCAAATAATTATAAGAACAGCGTTTTAAAGTGGGTTAGTATTAAATTGCTTTTTAACAGGATGTAAATACAAGCCAGATAAGAAAACTTAATAAAATAAGGATGACAGCAACGATAGCTTTCATTTTTGGAGGATTAGGGTATGTAAATATAATAATATATGTGAAAACAAGCAACCTTTATATCATTTGTTCAAAAAATAATTATACAGATACTGTAAATAAGATTTTATTATTTTAAACTTTTTGCCAATCTGTTTTTAACAGGGAATATAACAGGATATCAGTGAAACCATCATTCAATAATTCGCCTTCTCTGATGACCCCTTCTTTAAAAAAGTTTAATTTTTCCGGTATTTTCCGGCTCTTGTAGTTTTCAACAGCACATTTAATTTCAATTCTATTGAGATCAAGAGCAGTGAAACAATGTTTTATAATTGAGGTACAGCAATTGGTTATAATACCTTTCCCCTGGCTGTTGTTTCCAAGCCAGTAGCCCAAAGATGCGATCTTATTTTGATTGTCGATATAATGAATTCCGATCCTTCCGGCCAAAACATCATTATACAGGATCACAAATGCATAATCTGTTTGATCGGCTTCCCGCTTTATACAATCTGAAATATGATTTTTAAAATTCTCAACTGTTTGCATTTTATCAACCCAGGGTAACCATTGTTTTAAATGATCCCTGTTTGAATCCACTAAATTAAAAATAGCTGTAGCGTGGGAATGATCAATGGAAACAAGGCTGATATTTTCGTTTACTTTGATGGTCATTATCAGGTAATGAATTTAAAGTTGGCCTGAAAAACTTTCTTTTATTTTTCCCGTAAGATCTGTCTCAATCATGCGGGAAGCAATCCGGATCATATTCTTGAATGCAACAGCCTGAGAAATGCCATGGCCGATGATCACGGGTTTAGATACACCCAATACAGGAACACCTCCCTGTTTTTCAAAATCAAATCTTTCAAAATGTTCATCCTCAATATTTCTTCGTTTGGAAAGATCGTAAATACTTTCGGCTAGTTTTAATACCACATTTCCTGTGAATCCGTCACAAACCAATACATCGGCTTTGTCGAGTAATATATCGCGACCTTCAATATTTCCGATAAAATTCAATTGTTCATTTTCTTTTAATAACGGGAAGGTTGCTTTTGCCAGGATATTTCCTTTTCCCTCTTCTTCGCCGATGTTTAAAAGCCCCACCCTTGGATCTTCGAGCTTTAAAATATGTTTCGCAAACAACGAACCCAGTAATGCAAATTGGTTCAGGTTTTCCGGTTTGCAATCTGCATTTAATCCCACATCTACCAGTAAGCCATAACTGCCATTTTCTCTTGGCATATAAGCACCAATGGTTGGTCGCAATACACCTTTAATTGATTTGATGCTGAAGAGGGCACCCACCATCATTGCGCCCGTATTACCTGCACTGATAAATGCATCTGTTTTTCCGGTTGCCAGTAAATGAAATCCAATAGCGATGGATGAATCTTCTTTTTCCTTTAAAGCCCTGGTTGGATGTTCATGCATTTCGATCACTTGCGAAGCATGTATGATGCTGTAACTATTTTGAGGGACAGTGTATCCGGAATTGAGCAGGGTTTTAATTTTATCTTCATCACCGATCATTACAAGATGGATATCATTTGGTTTATCAGCAAAATATGCTTCCACACCTTTTACAGCTTCCAGAGGGGCATAATCTCCACCCATCATATCCAGTCCGATTTTGATCATAGTTTGAAAATATTAAAATTAAAAATTCCAAAACCAAGATTGAAGTTACTCAAACTTTGATTTTGGAATCAAATTCTTTGCAGCAAAAATTATTTATGCTCTAAGTGGTGCTTTTTCAGCAACAACTTTTCCTTTGTAATATAATTTTCCTTCGCTTACATGGGCACGGTGACGTACATGTAATTCACCGGTTGTAGAATCAGTACTTAAAGTTGCTTCAACAGCTTTATAATGTGTTCTTCTTTTTGCACTGCGTTGTTGCGAATGACGCCTTTTTGGATTTGGCATGACTATTTATTTTTTTTATTAATGTTTGAATTACTATTTCCGGCTATAAAACCGGTTTTCTTTTTTAATTATTTTTAAACTTATCAAGACCTTTCCACAATGAATTTGCATTGTTATCTATATGCCTTGATTCCATTTCTTTCAATTTTTCCAACACTTCATTGTTGCATTGAGGGCCGCCCATCATTTCCTGACTACACATACGCTGCATGGGTACGCTCAACATGACAAATTCGTAGATCCAATCACTTACATCAAAATGACTTTCCGTTCTGGAAAGATAATAAACATCTGGATCTTCTTCCTGTTCATTCATTTCATCGGGGTTATCAACCAGCTTTACCAGCATCTTGAATTCATCCCAAAGATCCATTTTTATCGGGTTACCACAGCGATCGCAGGTAACATCTGCTTTTCCACCGATCTCAAATTTTAAAAACATGAAACCGGTATTTTTTTCTAATGTCAGTTTTACGTTTGCCCTGGCATTGGTAAAATCACTTGCCGCTTTTTCTACAAAGAACTTATCGTCTAAATCAAAATTAAACTGATGAACACCGGGCTTTAACCCCACAAAAGCAATCTCAAATGCACGTCTGTTAGCCATTGCGTTCAGTTTAAAGGACGGCAAAGGTAGGTAAAAATTATTAATTACAAGCCATGGAGTAAGGGTTTTTGGATATAATTGCTCAATAATTACGGCTATTAAGTAATTTTATTGGGTATGAAACTAAGGAAGAAACTTGTAATTGTTGGTTGTTTGCTGATAATTAGTATAATAATTCATTTGTACAGCAGGAGTAAAATGAGGGTGGAAACAGGTTATTCTACCCATTTCTTTAGCCAGTTTTCCCGTTTTTTAAGAAGTTTTTTTGGATTTTTTCCATTTAGCATCGGTGATCTTGTATATGGTTTCCTGTTTTTATGGTTGATCTGGAGGATGATAAAATTCATCCGCAATTTTAAAAGTTATAGACCAGGAATTAGCAGAAGAAATTTTTATACTAATTTTTTATTGAATTTTGTTACTTTCTGGTCTTGTATGTATATTATATTTAATATATTTTGGGGAATAAATTATAACAGAAAAGGAATAGCCTGGCAACTGGATCTGGAGATGCAGGAATATAGCCGGGACGACCTGAAAAATATAAACAGCATTTTGGTAGAAAAAATAAATACGTCCAAGCTGCAATGGGTTGAAAGTAATAATAAGTATCCTACGAATAAGGAATTGTATTCCATGGTTAACAAAAGCTACCAGAAGATTTCAAAACAATATCCTTTTTTAGAATATCAGCCTTCATCCATAAAAACATCTATGTGGGGCTGGTTGGGAAATTATACCGGGTTTACGGGTTACTACAATCCTTTTACGGCAGAGGCACAATTGAATACTTCTGTACCTGAATTTTTACACCCATTCATCACTTGTCATGAAGTAGCTCATCAGATTGGTTATGCCAAAGAAATGGAGGCTAATTTTGTCGGATACCTGGCTGCCAGCAATTCAGACTATCCCTTATTTCATTATTCCGTTTATCTTGAAATGTTTATTTATGCAAACCGCAATCTTTATTTTACGGATTCCCTAACGGCCAAAAAGTATAGAAAAGAATTGAATGCATTTGTTTTATCAGATTTTAAAGAATGGTCGAAATTTGAAAAAGACCATCGCAGTTTTGTAGAGCCGGTAATTAGCTGGGTTTATGGAAAATTCCTGCAAGGGAATGAACAGCCGGCTGGTGTATTAAGCTATGATAAGGTTACTGCATTCATTATTGCCTATTATAAAAAATTCGGCAGCATCTAATTGTTGTTTTTCGCTAAGAATTCCTGAATAACTGAGAGGTATTCCTTTTCATTATCAAGCCATCCGTAATGTGCTGTATTTTCCATTAATATCAGTTTGGAATTTCCGAATGCTTTTTGGATATTCTGTGCTGTGGAAATTTTAAGTATATCATTTTTTCCCTGGATGATAAGAACAGGCTTGAAAAAACCGGTAAGGTCTTTTGTACAATTAAAATTTATTTTCCGCATATTTCTCCAGATAAGCTCGTTTATCCTTTGGTTACCCTGTGTTAATCTTTCGGCTATAACCAGAATGTATTTTCTGTTATAAACATAGGCAGGTGCCAAAGCCATTCCTCTTTGCAATCGTGCATGATGGCTTGTATCGCCAGAAGCAATTTTTGCTGTCCAGTATTTAAAAGAATCTGATTCCTGCTTCGATAGTTTCGACTGGATATTATCATTTACAAAGGATAACAAATCAAGATCAATGCCACCGGATGAAGACATAATTAATGAGAGAATATGTTCGGGCTTTTTCACTGCGTAATAAGCAGCAAGCATACCACCAAAAGAATGACCCAAAATTATCCACTGTTCTATTTTTAAATCTTTCCGGATGGTTTCAATATCTTCCATCATTAAATCCAGCGTAATTGTACTTTCATTAATTTCCGGTAAAGCAGACTTTCCTGTTCCTCTTTGGTCGTAAGTAATTACCCGGTTGTTTTTTGATAATAATCTGGCTATTCCTTCAAAACCTTCACTGTTCATTCCGGGGCCACCATTGATTAAAAGCAATGGGGTTCCCTTACCGAAAACTTTGTAATAAATAAACGCATTGCCATTTTGAATGGTTGTCTCTTTTTGTGCGTAAACGTTATATTGAGTAGTGAAAATTAAAAGCAGGAAAATTAATTTTTGCATGCAATTATTTTACCTACAATGTACATTTAAGTTGCAAATTTTTCTTTACCGTTAATCATTTAAAAGATAATTGAAATGCAGTATTTACATCATACATTTCCTGTCATCAGAATTTATTTTTCCACATCATACTTTCAACGGGTTTGTTGGGTTGTCCGCTGTATTTCGCATTTTTCTTTTCATTGTATTTCACTTCTATTTCTCCATCTACGGGAAAATAAATAAGCTGTCCGATGGGCATTCCTTTGTAAACTCTCACCGGTTGTTTCACCGAAATTTCCAATGTCCAGTTTCCGCAAAAACCCACATCACCTTTTCCGGCTGTGGCATGGATGTCAATTCCCAATCTGCCTGTTGATGATTTGCCTTCTAAAAAAGGAACATGCGCATGTGTTTCGGTATACTCTTGCGTAACACCCAGATAAAACATATGAGGCAGTAACAGAATTCCATCGTCAGGAATTTCAAAGTGCTTTATGGTATTGTGTTTCCTGGCATCCAGTTCAGCGTGTTCATAGGTAGCAAGTGTGCTGCCTAAATGAACATCGTAACTATTGCTGCCAAGTTGCTCGCGGTCGTATGGTACAATCTTAATAGTTCCTTTTGCAATTTCCTCCAGGATTCTCTTATCACTCAGTATCATCGTTTATTGATTTATTGGTTTATTTTTAACTGCCTGATTGTAAAAATATATTTTTCACTTATCAGATTTCACTTTTATCTTTTTTTATGCCATTGGTTTATCAACAAAATATCAACGAAGCTACGAAAATTGCAGTCTGGCATATTTCTGAGACCGAAGATTTCTTTTTAAATAAAACAATTTTACCTAACAATATTACGCATCCGCATAAACGTTTACAGCACCTGGCAGGCAGGTACCTGTTAACGGAGTTGTTTGATGATTTTCCATTGGAGCTTATAAAGATAGCAGATACAAAAAAGCCATACCTGGCAGATGAGGCTTTTCATTTTTCCATTTCTCATTGTGGAGATTATGCTGCTGTTATCGTCAGCAGATCGTATAGGGTAGGGGTTGATATTGAAATTATTTCTGAAAAGGCAGGCAGATTAAGGAATAAATATTTATCAGCGATGGAGCAAAATCTGGTATCAGAATTAAAAGCCGGTTCTTCTTTTAAATTCACAGATAAAAATTCCGGGAATGATGGCCATTGGCATACATTGATGTGGAGTGTGAAAGAAACGATGTTCAAATGGTATGCCGAGGGGAAAATTGAATTCAGAGAGCATCTGCAAATAAAAAAGTTAACATTGAATGAAAATGAATTTTTTGCTCATTGCATTCTCAGCAAAAAAGAACCCCTTTCATTGAATGTGCATGGTATCGTCTTTAATAACAATATCCTTAGCTGGATCGTTAACTGAAACTGTTTTACTTAATATTATTTTTTATCCATTCTATTTCAACTGTCCATTCATTGCCACTGTAAATTTTATGTACAGCAGAAAAACTGCTTTGATTCAAAGCAAAGGACACATTCAATAAACTATTAAGATAAACCAGCGGACTGCCCTTTTTTACCCCTGCAAAAGTTTCCTTATAGGGTAAATACTTTTCGTATGTTTTGATCTTATTGTGATAGATAATAACATGGAGTTTGTCATTCATTTTGATTCCTGCCTGCTTAAAAAGATCTGCGGGGATATTTGTCCAGATATTTCCATATTGAATATCTATGATTGCAATGGTCCCCATAATTTTATTAGCTTCTATTTTAGCCTTTTGATAAGAAATATTGAATACTTCTTTTGGTAATAATTTGCCTACCTGTTCAAAACTGATGGCTCCGGAAGCCAGCCTGGCTGCGGTATATGCATAAACATCCCTGCCATGAAATGTATATGATTTTTCAGATCCTTTTCGTCTGTTTACCGCTTCGTCAATTTCCCTGATCTCTGATATACCTTCCGATTCAGCGATCAGAGTAAGTGTTCCGTTATCCGGTGTAACAATAAAATGCCCGGCATTTGTTTTCAAAACAACAGATTTTCTTTCCGTACCCACTCCGGGATCAACTACAGAAACAAAAACAGTGCCGGCAGGCCAGTAAGTAACGGTTTGGTCTAAACGATAAGCTGCCTCCCAGATATTATATGCAGGGATTTCGTGTGTCAGGTCAAATAATTTCAAGCTGCTGTCAACCCCCATTGCCACGCCTTTCATTGCAGAAACGGCTCCGTCTTTTAGCCCGAAATCGGACTGGAATACAACAATTTTATTTTGCGAAGAACTTAAGAACGGGCTCAGAATAAACAAGAGAGAAATAAAAAAAAAGGGAAATGTTTTTTTCATAATATACAGGTTAAAAAAAGAGTTGACAACCTTTTCAGCTGCCAACTCTTTGTTAATAAGATCTGATAAACATTATTAGAAGTTAAAGGCAAGTTTTGCAAATAACTTTCTTCCGTTGAAACCCATTTGAACTGATTCCCACGGTCCGCCAGTTTCATTATCAAATGATTGATAACGTGCATTTTTAACAGCTGCGAATTCAGGATGTATATTAAACAGGTTATCAGCCCCAACAAACAATGAAATCTTGCTGCAGAACTTATAAGATACAAACAGGTCTGTTGTAATTTTAGCTGTATAATTGAATATCTCTTTTTCTACATGAATACCATCGCTGTATCCATCAATATCCACATATGGATCTATGCCGGTAAAGCTGCCCGAAATATCCGGATCGCCGGGCCCACCTGTACCGGCAGCACTTGCAAGACCAGTCCAGCCAAATCCAAGTGTTTTCATGTTCCCAAAATAATTGATGTTTGTTCCCACACTGAATTTACTCATGGTATAATTGAGGCTTAAAGTGAATTTTGCTTTTGGAGCTGAAGCAAGTAAAAATGCTTCTTCCCTGTCGCTGAAGAAAGTTTTGCGGTGACGATAACTGTCATCCAAAGCTACAGGAGTGTGTACTGCATCCACTTTCATGTGTTGAAAATTTCCTGCCAGTAAAGCCTTGAAACTTTTCTTGCCCCATTTTTTTGTATAATCTGCAACAATATCAATACCAAAATTTGAAGTGCTTACTGCATTGTCAAAAAACTGTGCTGTTTGAACATTCAAATTGTTTAATTGATCTGTGAATGCTGTTGGAAGTGTTGCATCATCTTTATCAAACAATCCGGATAATACGATCCTGTCTTTCACTTTAACCATATAACCATCAACAGTAAACGTAAAGTTTTTTGTTGCTTTCCAGGCGAAACCAACACTTGCATTAACTGAAGTTTCTTCCTTCAGATCAGGAATACCCGCTGCTTTGGTAACAGCATCACCATTTCTGGCAATCCTTGATTGAACCAATGATCCGCCGCTGAATGATGTAAGGGTATTGCTGAAATTTACCTGTTGTAATGAAGGCGCACGGTAACCTGTACTTGCAGATGCCCTTAAATTAAAATTATTGGTGATCATATAACGGGTAGCCAGTTTATAAGTTATTACGGATCCAAAGTCGGAATAATCCTCTGCACGTACAGCAACATCAACCAGCCACTTGTTTGTAACATTTAATTCTGCATCTATATAGGCACCAAATGAATGGCGCTTGGCATTGATGGTATCTGTTGGACTGAATCCCGGAAATCCCTGAGCACCGGGTGCTTGTCCGAATGCATTTGGATATTGTAAATAAGAAGCTTCTTCACCAAGATCGATCCGGTATTTTTCATGCCTGTATTCCAGTCCAAACCCGATATTCAATCCTTTGGCAATTTTACTGAAGGCCTTACTCATATCAAAATTCACTGTTGATTGTCTGAACCTGAAACCGCCATCATAAAATTTTGTTTTTGTTGTATTGCCAACAAGTGACGCATTAAACGTTTTATCACCATAGTATTGGAAATCATTTTTTCCGGTTGTATAACTCAGGTCCCAATTCCAGTCTTTTGCAGTCATACCTTTCAATCCTGCAGAAACAGAAGCGTCGTTGATCTCAGTTAAAATATGTGGGTTATAATATATTTCCCCATCATTTGCCTCACGCATGATAGATGGCACGATGATCGGGTTTCCATTAACATCAATCGGGAAACGATCAGGCCTGGCACTTAAATTCCTGGTATATGCAAAAGCGTCAGAAGATTTATGATTATATCCTGCAAAAGAATAAAAAACGGTTTTACTGTCATTGCATAAAGGCAATTCCATATTATACATGGCACCATCAGTTTGAACAGAAGCATCGCCAAAAGCCCTTCTGCTGCTGTTTAACGGAAGAGCGTTGGCATTTGTTTGCACATTGGTATCTGCTACCTGCCGGTAAGTTTTTGCCTGTTTCAGATAATCAATAGAGAAATTAATGAATCCGCCGTTTTTTCCCAGTGTCAATCCATTATTAGCAGATAGAGTAAATGTACCGCCATCAATTTTATCGCCATAATAATACTGGTTAGTTGCTTTTGTTTTATTGGCATTGAATTTAGTATCATAATATCCGCTCCATCCGGTATTGACTGTCCAGTGATTTACATCTTTTTTAAGGATGATATTTATTACCCCCGCCATGGCATCACTGCCATATTGAGCAGAAGCGCCATCGCGTAAAATTTCAATTCTGTCAACTGCAGATTGTGGAAAAGCATTGAGATCGGCACCGGAATTTCCCCTGCCTCTTGTTCCAAATAATCCAACAAATGCTGTTTGGTGGCGTCGTTTTCCGTTGATCAAAACCAAGGTTTGATCGGGCCCCAGGCCCCTCAATGTTCCAAGGTCGAGGTGATCTGCACCATCTGCACCACTTTGTTTGTTGTAATTGAAAGAAGGAGCCGCCATGTTTAAAACTGAAGTTAGATCAGTTTTTGCAGTGGGCAAACCCACCTGGTTTATTTTAATAACGTCAACGGGTACTGCTGTTTCTGTTTTTGCTCTTGCTGCACCCCTGCTACCAATGATAACGATATCGCCAAGATCCAGCGACATTGCTTCCAGTAAGACAGAAATTGTAGAGGTGCCTTTTAATCTTACCTGTTGTGGCTTGTAACCAACACTGGTGATCTCCAACAGATCATTTGTATTGGCACTGATTTTAATGATGCCGTCATTGTTTGAGGAGGCGCCCTGATTGTTCGATTTTACAGTTGCAGATGCATTGGTTACCGGATTTCCTGTTTTGGAATCGGTAACTTTTACTGTAAAACTTTGTTGTGCAAATAGTAGGCAACTGCTCATTATCAGGCTGAATGATAACAATAGTTTTTTCATAAAAACGTAGTTTGGTTAATTTAATTGGTTAAGTAAATATGAAGTTATAGCAAATAATGACAATATAATACGTGTGTTTCCTATTTTAAACAATTGTTTTTTCTGCTTAATGGGCAATTAGTTTTCCAGCAGGGGGTCATCAGTACCATCCAATAAAGGAATATCAGCAATGGAAACTCCGGCAATTCCCTTTACTGAACCATACATTCCGCTTGTACTGATCAATACTTTTTCCAGTTGCTTTTCTCTTTCTTTCCATATTTTCTCCATCTGGATCCGTTCTTTTATAATGCCCTGGCGCATCGCCATAAGCCCTTCTACGATGGCTTCTACCTGTCCTTTAAATTCTATGCCAGTCAGGTAATCGTAGAGCATTTGCATTTTATCGCCCTTGCCTTCCTGTGCAATTTGTGCATCATATACTTTCATGATACCGTTGCGTAATAAATGTGCTACACTGCTTACTTCATTGAAATTGCAAATCCAGATACCATCTTTTTCTCCAAATTTTTCCATGTCTTTGGGAAAAACCTGGCTTACCAGGATGGCAACATCAGAACCGCTGTTACGCATGTCATTCTTTAATTTATCGATCCAGCCGTTGCTCCAGGCTTTTGTTCTTTTGCTTTCATAAATTATTTTGCCACAAATTTTTCCTGTGCTGTTGCGAATTAACTGGATGCAATCAGCACCCTCCACGCCTTTACCCACTTCTTCAAGCAGATCGAAAGGGAATTTTTCTTTTAAGATATCTTCCAATATTAATTCCTGGCTTTCGCCCTGTAACTGCATGCTTCCCTGTTCACTTTTTCTTTTTAATTCTTCAATCAGTTTTTGCTGTTGATCCATCTGCAGTTTAAACTCCTTTGTTTTGAGGTCAAATAATTCCTGTTCTCTTTTTATGGCGCTGTCTTCTATTTCCTTTCTTTTTTCCAGAAATCTTTTTTCTATTTCCACTTCCATGTTTTTCTGCTTTTCTTCCAGGGCAGATTTTTCCCTTAACAGATCCAGTTCTTTTTTTTGCAGATCCTGTAATTGCTGTGTTTTAATTTTTGCTTCTTCTTCGAGGGATTGTAACCGCATGGCATTTTGTTCTGTTGCTTTCTTTAACGTGTCATTAACCAACAGGTTTTTCTGCTTCTCAAATTCTTCTTCTTTCTTTTTCTGCCAGTCAACCATTTTAGCCCTAAGCTCTTTTTCAACTTCGTTTTTAAGACTTTCATTCAGTTCAAACTGATGCCCGCAACTGGGGCATGTAATTTCATTTGCCATTTGTTTCCGTTTAATTAAGGGTTACAAATTAATTAATAAATCTCTTCCTTCCACTTATAAATTTTCCTACTAATTGAGGGTCTGTGCTAATACAGAAATTCTTTGCTGTCATAATTTGTTTTTACTTTTTTTTATATCTGTTGGAATACTGGGATCTCAGGTTATTTTCACTGAAAGTTTTGAAAGCATTTTTTCTACTGCAGGATGGAAAATCAGCAAAGCAGAAACCGGCAATACCTGGGCTGAAAATATTGTTTCAACGTATTCTTCAGTGGTATCAGTTAAATGCGTCCTAAAATCGTATATCTTCCATTAAGTGCACAAAAAAATCGGAAAATAAATTCAGGGTTTTTTTGTGCGGCAAAGGAGATTCCCTGTTTGCCTGCACCAAACAGGCAGGGAACTCCCATAGCATGAAATAAAAAAACCGGAAAAAATATCCGGTTTCAAGTGCGGCAAAGGAGATTCGAACTCCCACGCCCGGTTACAGGCGCTACCACCTCAAGGTAGTGCGTCTACCAATTTCGCCATCGCCGCAGCTAATAAAGCGCAAATTTAATTGTTAAGTTGATAAGTTCATGAAGGAATTTGAAAGAACCTCCGATTGATTAGAAAATAACTGTTGTATTTCAAAGAATTGACAGAGGAAAGTCCATTGATATTTTATTCATTAACTACTTTCTTAATACAATTCTGAAAGTAGTTCCCTTGCCCAACTCACTTTGTTTAACAAATAATGCTCCTTTATGGTATTGTTCTATTATTCGTTTACTTAAAGATAGTCCGAGTCCCCATCCACGTTTTTTTGTTGTAAATCCGGGTTTAAAAACATTGTTGATAATTTTCTTGCTAATGCCTTTTCCTGTATCGGTTACATCGATCAAAACCTGCGTTGATTCATTTTTTATCTCAATCTCAATACTGCCATAACCTTCCATGGCATCCAAAGCATTTTTTAATAAATTTTCAATCACCCAATCAAATAAAGGGGCATTGATCTGAGCGATTATTTCTTCATTGGATGAATTGAATATTTTAAAACTTACTTTATTTGTTGCCCTGCGTTTTATGTAAGTAACCATGTTTTCAATCTGTGCAGCAATGTCAACCGGTTCTAGTTGGGCCGTGCTTCCGATTTTTCCAAAACGGTCACTTACTAATTTTAATCTTTCCACATCTTTGGCAATTTCCAATACAATATTGTCAGCTGTTTTAGATTCTTTCAGTATTTCAACCCAACCCTCCAGTGATGAAATTGGCGTGCCAAGCTGGTGAGCCGTTTCCTTTGCCATGCCCGCCCAAACCTGGTTTTGCGTTGATTTGTTCCGGGTAGAAATTGCGATCAGAGTGATCAGGATAAATAAAGAAACTATGAAAAGCTGGATGATCGGATAATACCTTACTTCTTTTAATAGTTCTGAATCGCCATAATAATATTTATTGATGAACAGGGGCTCTTTATTTACTTCAACAACCAGGGCATCATTTTGCTTTTTAAATTCGGCAATCTTTTTTTTCAGATAGTTGCTGTCTTTTCTGATCAGATTTGTATCCAGATTTAACCAGGCACCGGAAGGATTATCATTTTCATCTGTTTCAATGATGGGGATATCCGTATTTTCTGATGTTATGGTATTGGTTAACGAAAGTGTGGCATCTTCTGTAGTGGCTGCACGTGTTTTTAATGATTGTACCCATACATTCACTTTCTTCCGCTCATCTGCAGCAATTTTTTTTGCTATATATTGAGAATAAAATATGGTTCCGGTTACAATTGCTATTGCAAAAATTGCCAGTCCGCTGCGCCAGTTTAAAAGATTGGAAAACATAGGTAAATGTAAAATGTAAAATTTGGATTGTAAAATGTAAAATGGATTATGTTTGTGTTTAGTGAAATATAAATAAATATTGTTACAACTGATGAATGGAATGAAACTCTTTGATATTACTGCCGGTGAAATGCAAAATGCTGCTAATTCAGTTGCCGGGGCAATAACAATGCCATCTGTTGCTATTGTTATCCTTAACTGGAATGGGAAAAAATATCTGGAGCAGTTTGTTCCATCTGTATTGGCAAGTACTTATGCTAATAAACGTGTGATCGTTGCTGATAATGCCTCCACAGATGATTCAGTTGAATTTTTGAAAACCCGTTTCCCATCTGTAGAAATAATTCAAAACAATAAAAATGAAGGATTTGCCAAAGGGTATAACGAAGCTTTAAAAAAGCTGGAGGCAGATTATTATGTTTTGTTGAACAGTGATGTTGAAGTCAAATCAGATTGGGTTGAACCGGTAATAGAGTTGATGGAAGCAGATAAATTTATAGCTGCCTGTCAGCCAAAAATCCTGTCATTTAAAAACAAAGCGCAATTTGAGTATGCTGGTGCATGTGGTGGCTGGATGGATAAATTCGGTTATCCGTTTGCGAGAGGGCGTGTTTTTGATAATTGTGAAACGGATAAAGGGCAATATGATACTGCTGAATCTTGTTTTTGGGCCAGCGGTGCAGCTTTATTTGTTCGTGCAAAACTATATCATGCATTGGGTGGACTGGACGAATTCTTTTTTGCCCACCAGGAAGAAATTGATCTTTGCTGGAGGTTTCAATTGGCAGGGTATAAAATTTATGTGCAACCAAAATCGGTTGTATTTCATGTTGGAGGAGGTACTTTACCAAAAGGGAATAGCAGGAAAACTTTTTTAAATTTCAGAAACAACCTGATCATGTTATTCAAGAACATGTCCTGGTTTACTGTTCTATGGAAAATCCCTGTCAGGCTGCTACTGGATATTATCGCTGCTTGTAAAAGTTTATTGATTGGCGATACCGGTTTTTTTCTTGCTGTTTTAAAAGCACATATACATTTTTTTAAATGGGTTTTATTTGAAAAACATAACAAGGACAATGTAAAAAAGAAAAGTATCCGGTTAAATGGGTTTTACAAGGGCAGTATTGTTTGGGATCATTTTGTAAAAAAGAAAAAGACCTTTTTTGAAATTATTGGCAACAAATAATTTTTTTTAGCAGGAAGGTCTTATTTTTGCAACGAAAATTAACAGTCTATGCATCAGGAAATAATAGATAATAAAGGAAAGGATTTTGGCCATAATTGGGTATCATCATCCCGTTTTATCTGGTTTTGTCAGGTTTTTATCATTATAGCATTTGTATTGGGTGGTTGTTATAGCCTGTATGCTCACCGATACAAAGGAAAACCTGAAGTTCAGGTTCCAGAGAATACTTTATACGATCCGAAGTATAAATAAATATTTGTTTTTTATAAACAACAACCCTTATTTTTGCAGTCCTAAAAAAGGAATAGTTCTTTAAGCAGTAAAAGTTTTCCCTGTTTAAGTTTTTAAACTTAAATGTGCATATGCGGAAGTAGCTCATTTGGTAGAGCACGACCTTGCCAAGGTCGGGGTGGCCGGTTCGAGCCCGGTCTTCCGCTCAAAAAAAATCCCGACATTGTGCGGGATTTTTTTTCTAAAAATTTATTCTGGTTCTATTGATCAGAATGATTGGTTTCACCCGGGTGGTGGAACTGGTAGACACGCAGGACTTAAAATCCTGTTCGCAGTAATGCGAGTGACGGTTCAATTCCGTTCCCGGGTACAAAACCTCAACCAAAAAGTTGAGGTTTTTTAATTATGTACTGCGTATATCTTCTTTACTCAACGGATTTTAATGAAGTAAATACCGTAAAATCCCGGATGAATACCGGGATTAAAAGTTATGTAAAACTAAAATTTAAAGTAAAAAGCTTATTTTTCTATGATAAGCTTAAACCCGGCAGTAACAGTAAAAATTGTTCCGGGATTTAGCGTTAATGTTCGGATAGACGTATTAGAATTTAAATTAACCACTGCAGTAGGATTGTCGATAACGACATAGGTAAATCTGTCGGGAACAATACCACAGCCCCAGTTGTTTGGGACTTCCCAGTCATTATTAACAGCACCCGTCCAACTGTTTGAAAATCTCAATTCATAAATATCACTGCTTATTCCATCCACAATACAACGATATTTATAGCCAGATAAAGAGGAAGGTGCATGATACAATAACATTTGAGGAGAAGTAGTAAAATTGTATATAAAACCATCCGTCAGATTTGTATAAATTCCGGTACCGGAATTTACCTGCCAACGGTATGATACTCCGCTGAGATTTGAAGTCAATGTTAGATCCGCTTCAGGACCACATAATGTAGATACAACAGTCTGAGCTATTCTATTACAGACAGAATTATTTTTTGCAGCATCATCGTTATTTAATGATACAGTTCCAGACTTATATTTGGAAATGATTGATGATAAATCTTTTAAAATAGTATTGAAATTTGCAGTATTTGCAACCACATTTAGTTCATTAAATTTTTCAGCGTCTGTTGTTTGAGTATCAGCGGTTTTTGCAATGATACAAAGCGTTAAAAATATAAAAGCAACTTTATATAGTAAAGTATTTTTCACTGACTTTTATTTGTTGATTAAAGTTTAGCTTATAAATATAATATTAAAAAATACAATATTGGCATTTGTAAGCAGATTTCAGGGAAAAATTATTAAAAACAAACAGAAAACAGGATTAAGAATCACATTTCCCCCATTACATACATATCGCCTTTTGGAGTAAGATTACCACCTTCTGTTTCGAGTGTAACAGCAAAAGCATCCACTTTACCAAAGGTTTTCATTTTTTGTATACGGTACTTGTCGCCTTTTTTTGTTGAAATAATAAGGCCTGCATCCAGAGGCTTACCATCAACAATTCCCCATAACTGATACTGCATACCGGCAGGTGCTTCCGGTAAATTGCTTGGATCGAGATACACTTCGCCGGTATTTTTCATCCAGAATATTTTTGCAGCTGCATCAGGTGCTGCTGCAAGCCCATGTAATGAGATTGGTTCGCTATACTTACTTTGTATAACCCCCATATCATTCTTCATTTCATCATTCGATTTTTTAGCATCAGTTAATTGATCCTGCAAATTATTTTTTTCAAAAACTGCAGCCGCATAATCTTTATTTGCTTTCTGATATTTATTAAAATACACAAAATTGAATATAGCACTTCCAATCAAAAACAAAATAGCAGCAGCTGCCGCATTTTTCCAAAAAGAGAGATTAATTATTTTTCCCGTTTGAGTACTTGTATGTATTGTTGAATTTATTTTATTTAAAACTTTATTTTTTACATCAATACCCGGTTTTACAGCGTACAACATTGCATAATTTTCAAGACAAGTCTCAATCGCTTCCAATTCAGAAGCAACTTCAGGGTTTTGTTTGCTTAAATTTATTATTTCCGAATTTTCATTTTCACTTGATAATCCGAGTACATACAACTCCAGCAAACCTGATGATATGAGATTATTTATTTCCAATTATTTATATTCCATTTTTTTTCTTAATTCCATAATGGCAGACCGCATCCTGGTTTTGACAGTGCCCAGAGGTATACCCAATTCTTTGGAAATTTCTTCCTGCGTAAATCCATTAAAGTAAGCAAGGTCAATGATGTTCTTCTGTTCCGGTTTTAGTTCAGCAACCTTTTTGTGAAGCCCAATGGTATCAAATTTGTCAGCCGCATAACTTTTATCTTGAAAATTACTTACGGAATTTTCATCTTTTGAGATTCTTTGTTGCTTTTTATATCCTTTACTACGCAGTGTGTCGATCGTGAGATTCCTGGTGAGATTTATCATCCAGGTGAATAATCTTCCTTTATTGCTGTCGTATTGAGAAAAGTTATTCCAGATTCTTAGAAAGCATTCCTGTAATATATCCTCAGCCAACTGTTGTTCTTCAACCATTCGGAAAATAACACCGTTTAAAGCGCCTGCATAATTATCATACAGATATGAAAATGCATCCTGATCTTTGTTCCGGACCAGTAATATCAATTCTTCTTCACTGTATTTTAGTTCACGTGTCAAACGATTTTAATTAATTATCCCGAAAATAAGTGATTTTTGAATTAAAACTTAACTTGAATACCATTTATTAATATATGCTTCAAAAAATTGCACCTGTATTAAGCACTAAAAATATTTCAGAAACCAATTTGTTTTTCAGGAATAAATTGAAATTTGATACACGCAATTATGGAAATTACCTGGTTGTGAAAAAAGATGAAATTGAAATTCATTTTTCTCAATGCAGCTGTTCCGGGGATTTTGTTAAATCTGTTTGTTGTGTATTTGATAACAATATTGAGGATCTCTATGCAAAATTTTGTTCAATGGATATGATCAGCCCAGCCGGGAACCTTAAAAACAATTTGATGGGAAAAAAAGAATTTTGTATCATTGATAATAACGGGCATGAACTCCGTTTTGCCGAAATCTAGGGTTAAAAATGAATGAAATTAATATCAGACCGGTTGGCTTTGCAGATAATAAAATATTGGCTTCCATTATAAGAGATGCACTGTTGGAATTCAATGCCGCAAAACCGGGAACCGTATATTTTGATAAAACTACGGATCATTTGTATGAATTGTTCCGGGAAAAGAACAGCTGCTATTTCGTTGCAGAAAAGAATGGCCAGATACTCGGAGGTTCCGGTATTTTTCCTACAGCCGGATTGCCTGCAGATACATGTGAGCTCGTAAAATTATACCTGCATAAGGAAGCAAGAGGAGTGGGGTTGGGGAAAAAACTGATGGCGACCTGTCTGGACAAAGCAAAGGAAATGGGATATAAGTTTGTATACCTTGAAACCATGCCAGAACTGAATATTGCCGTACCAATGTATCAGAAACTGGGGTTTGAATTCCTGTCTTCTCCGATGGGAAACTCAGGACATGGGGGATGTAATATCTGGATGGGGAAAACACTTTGAAAATTACAAACGGATCACTTCATATACAGCGCTGAATAAATACCATTTTTTTGTTGATGGTTCCATACACTTATACCTGGTTCTTATTTTCGGGCCCTTAATGAAAATACGTTCTCCTTTTATTTTAAAATGATCGCCTTCATTTAATTGTTCAACCAGAAACTGCCCTTCTTTTTTTGAATCGTAATTTCTCAGTACCCTTAATAATTTTTCATCACCACAACTGCTGGCAGCCGGGTTTTTTATTGAGCTCAATAAACTGGTCTCGATATCTGCAGGAAATATTTTTTTGGATAAAAACTGTACCAGTATTTTGCTGAATTCGTCTTTCCATTGCTGGCCGTGAGCCATTACCCGGTGACCATATCTTTCATAAGTGAACAAGTGAGCCAGTTCATGTAACAGGGTTATTAAAAAACTGTATTTATTTAAATTCCCGTTGATACTGATCCTGTGGGCTTTGTCTGCATGGGCGTGCCTGTAATCACCCAGAATACTCTGGCGTTGTCTCGTTACTGTCAGATGCACTTTGTAATGTTGTAAATAATAATGCACATCTTCAAAACTTCCTTCGGGCAAATAAGACTGGAGTTGGAAAAAAGGTACCTGTTGTTTAGCCATTTGCTTTTTTATTCTTATTCATTTTCATAACTACAAATACTTCTGTAGCAAGATAAATTAAATATAAAAACAAGGAGATAAAGATGGCCCGTTTATTAAAATTGTTGCCACTTATGGATACATAGGCAATAACAGCAATAATGCAGATCACCATTTTAAACATCATCCCGCCCATGACACTTCGAACAAAAACATGTGGATTTTTATTGTGCAATCCCTTTTGTTGAATTAAAAATGAAATGATACTTATCACAAACAGTATTGCATTGGCAGCATATAAAACGAAATGATCTGTGTGGTTATTAATTAAAGTACTTGTTAAAAGAAAAATGGAAATTGCAATAAAAGAGAAAAGTATTAAAAGGGGTGTAATTAAGCGTCCGGTTGCGTTCATGTAAGCATTATTTTTTTTTAGAAGTATCCTTGATGATCCTGAAGATAACAACGATGATGAGCAGCAAAGGTAAAACCCAAACGGCTAATGGCATATTTATTTTCAACCATTTATCTGCCTGTAATCCTGCATAAACGGACAATCCGATTCCAACCATGAATTGAGTGGCAAGACCCGCATATTTCCACAATAGTTTATTATCTGGTTTACTCATTTACTGCTTTACCCAATTCAATATTCAGTTCTACAATATTTGCCCCCATATGACATTCACCATTAAAGCTGGCTGAAGCCTCGATCTGAAGTTTTGTGGTATGAATATTTCCTTCCACAACAGCTTTTCCATGCAAATGCAGCAAATCGTTCACTTTCACTTTTCCAAGTACTTTACCCAGTATATCTGCCTGATTGGCGGTGATATCACCTTCTATCACAGATTCCGGGCCTAAAAATATTTTAGACCTGCAAATAAGATTTCCTTTTAAAATACCATCAATTCTAATATCACCAACACTTTCTATATTTCCGGAAATAACTGCTCCTGCACCGATAATTGTAGTAGAACAAACGGGTGACTCTGAATTGGTTGACCTGAATTTTGAGTTGAACATACCTAAACATTTTGCGGGTTAATCATGGATTTACGTATGTTTTAACGAATTTTTTACAGATTTATTCTTAGTCATCTGTATTTTCCAGTTTGGGCATATTCAAATTCACCGTATCTCTTTTTACAATTTTCCCCTGTAAAACCTTTTGTAAGTCTTCGAAATATTTATGTTGCTGGTTTAGTGTCTGTTCCATAGAATCTGTCCGGATTTTGAGGATTCTGTATTCCCTCATTTGTTTTGCATCGCCATATCCCGAACCGGGTAAATAATATCTTAAAGGGGTAAAAATAATCAGGGAGGCAGTTATACCTACCATCAGAATGAAAATGGTACTCATAACCACATAAACACTCAATCTGGTTAATTTGAATTTCACCACTTCTTCATAGGTATCCTCATTCATCACTACAAGCCGGTAGTGATTTCGCAAACGTTTTAAAGTACTATTGGCTTCCATTTTGGCCATAATTTTAATTTTTAAACATTCATTGCTAAAAATGCCCTCAATCCTGAAATTATTATCCTGCAAATATAGCGAAGGACTTTATAGATACATTTAACATATTCGTTAAGAATAATCAACCATTTTTGGTTTTGCAAGTCTTAATTTTGAGCGGTGGATTGCAAAAAAAAACCGATATTTAGCACCATTATATAATTTTTTTTATTCATGCCATACAGAAAGCATTTTTTTATACCTCTATTTGTTCTGCTCAGTTTATTTTCAAAAAGTGTATACGCTCAGCCAACATGGACACTTGATCCATTTGGCAAGGAGAAAAAGCCGGAAGAATATGAAGAGAAAAAATTAGGATCCGAAAAAACAGCGGATAAGAAATTCACCACATTCAGGCGTTTTATACAAAACAGCACCACCCATTATAATTACTATTTCAATGCAGTTAATAAAATTAATGCAGTAATTGAAAGGGCCAAAATTTCAAACGTTGAGGATTATTCAAAATTACTGGCTTTTTATCCTTACACACTTGAGAATACTGCTACCCAGCAGGTAGAACTGGATTCTGTTATTTACAAAGCCACTGCGGGTATTTTATTACATGATCTCAGAAGCGATTGGGTTGATAATATGTACCTGCTCATTGGTAAATCATATTACTTCAGGAAAGAGTTTGATTCTGCTGCACTTACTTTTCAGTTCATAAATTATAATTTATTTCCACGCAAGAAAAAAGAAGATGATAACAGAATCGTTGGTGCCAACCAATCTGCTAAATCAAGTATTTTATCCATTGCAAATAAGGAAAACAGAAATGTATTTGATAAAGTAATAAGCATGCCTCCAAGCAGGAATGATGCACTGGTATGGCTTGCCCGTACTTTTATTGATCAGAAAGAATTCGGGGATGCCGCCGGTATGATCAATATCTTAAATCACGATCCCAATCTGCCAAAGCGCCTCCGGAACGATCTGGATGAAGTTACAGCCTATTGGTTTTATCAGCAGGATAATTATGACAGTACTGCAGTACACCTGGAAAAAGCATTGAGTAATGCCGATACCAAACAAGACAAAGCTAGATGGGAATATTTATTGGGCCAGTTGTATGAAATGAGCGGGAATTATAAAGCAGCGTCGAAGTATTATGCAAAAACTTCTAAACATACTGTTGATCCGGTGATGGATATTTATGCACGGTTAAATGATGCAAAAATGTTTAAGGATAATGGCAATGTCCGCGAACTGGAGAGAAGTATTTCCAAATTATTAAAAATGGCTAAAAGAGACCGGTATGAATCTTACCGGGATATTATTTATTATTCTACCGGACAGCTGAGCCTGCAAAAACCCGATACGGCTAAGAGTAAGGTATATTTCCAAAAGAGTATCCGGTATAACCTCAGCAATATCGCATATAAGAATAAAGCATTTTTAAAACTGGCTGATATGGCCTATGATGAAAAAGATTATAAGAACGCTTCATCTTATTACGACAGTTTACAATTGGAAGACCCCTCCATCAGTGATCAGGCAGTTAAAATAAATGCCAGAAAAAATAGTTTAACCAATATCGTTACACAAATAAATATCATTGATAGAGAAGATAGTTTGCAAATGGTAGCAGCCATGCAACCATCAGAAAGGGAAGCGCTGATCAAAAAAATATTAAAGAAGTACAGGAAAGAAAATGGATTGAAAGAAGAAGATAATGCTTATGGGAATACCCTGATAACTTTTAACAGCAAGGATAATGACCAGCCCGATCTTTTTGCAACAGCATCAAAGGGTGAATGGTATTTTTATAATGCAGGTTTAAAATCAAAAGGGTTTTCGGAATTTAAATCAAAATGGGGTAAGCGGGAAAATGTAGATAACTGGCGCCGTAAATCTGCCATGACTCCCAACCAGAATATTTCCGGAAATCTGAATAATAATGATCCGCTTGATCCAAAAAATTCACTGGCAAAGGTTGCCGGAACTGATTCAAAGGCAATAGATTTTTCTTATGAAGGTTTAATGGGTAATCTGCCGCTTTCGCCTGAGCAGCTGGACAGCAGTAACCAAATGATCGCAACCAGCCTGATCACACTTGCAAAGTTATTTCAGAATGACCTGGAAGATTATGAAGAGGCCATCGATACTTACGAAAATTATTTGAAACGTTTTCCGGATAAATTACTGGATGGAGAAGTTTACCTTGGATTGTATTTCTGTTATTCAAAAACAGGTGATATTGCAAAAGCAGATTATTACAAAAACCTCCTTACAACAAAATTTGCGGGTAGCAATGCTGCTTTGAAAATTACGAATCCTTCCTCTCTTGATGTTGAAGGAAAAAATCCGGAAGTGACGAAGAGATATGCTTCCATTTATGATTTATATATTGAAGGTAAATTTAGTGAGGCTTCTGAAGCAAAGAAAAAAGCAGATAGTATTTACGGGAAAAATTACTGGACTCCACAATTGTTATATATTGAAGCGATCAGTTTCATAAAAGACAAGAATGACAGCAGTGCAATATTGGTGCTTAATGATATTGTAACCTTGTATCCGTCATCTCCTTTAAAGGATAAGGCTGTTACGCTGATCGACGTTTTAAAAAGAAGAGCTGATATCGAGGCTTATTTAACCAGCCTGGAAATAACCCGGGCAGAAGAAGATATCATATTTTTATCTGAAAATAATACCATCGTTATACAAAAAGCACCGGAAAAATCTGCTGTTGTGAAACCGGTTGTTCCTGTAAATAAAACGCCTGTTATTAACAGTGATGAAGGCATTAAAACACCGCCTTCACTGATGAGTGGAGCTTTTAAATGGGCAGCTGATGAATCCTTTGTGGTGATCATGATCCTCAACAAAATTGATGGCGTTTATGTAAATGAAGCTAAAAATGCTTTTGTAAGATATAACCGTGAAAAATATTTCAACAAACCAATCAATATCAATAAAGATGCTATCGATGCCGAACAGGCATTGTTGGTTTTTGAAAAGTTCAGCAATGCGGATGATGCAATGATCTATTATGAAAAAATTAAAAAAGATGCCCCATCCGAAGTTTCATGGTTGCAGGCAAATAAATATTCCTTCCTCATTATTTCTGAAAACAATTTGCAGATATTGAAAACCGGAAAGGATATGAATGCATATAAGACTCTTTTAAATAATCAATATCCCGGTAAATTCTGATCTCCGGAAATTTGTGCGAATCACTTTCAAAATTGAATAATAATTATGGGCCGTTCTGTTAGAATTTTATGGCGTTTGTTTTTTGCAGGGTTGGGGTTGTTTATCCTGATTCTGCTTTCTGCCAATTATGGTCTGTTTGGGAAAATGCCATCCATAAAGGAACTGGAAAATCCAGAGGCCGATCTGGCCAGTGAGATCATCAGCAGTGATAACGTTTTGATGGGAAAGTATTATTCTGAAAACCGGAGTGAAGTAAAATACAATCAAATTTCACCGAATATCATTCATGCTTTAATTGCCACAGAAGATCAGAATTTTTATGATCATTCTGGAATTGATGCCAAGGCAATTGCCAGAGCTGTTATCAAATTGGGTACCGATGGTGGCGGTAGTCCCATTACCCAACAACTTGCCAAAATGATGCTTGGACAGGGAAAAAAAAGTATTGTGGTAAGGGTAATGGAGAAATTAAAAGAGTGGATCGTTGCTGTAAAACTTGAAAGAAATTTTACAAAAGAGGAAATTATCACACTCTATTTAAACAGGGCCCCATGGGGTAATGTTTATGGTATCAGAAATGCCTCCCGGACCTATTTCCAAAAAGAACCATTGGATTTAAAAGTAGAGGAAGCCGCAGTGCTTGTTGGAATGTTAAAAGGATTTATTTATGATCCCATCCGGTCGCCCAAACGCTCCCTCGATAGGAGAAATACCGTTATTGAAAGGCTGGTTGATTGCAAACAGCATTATCTGACGGAAACAGAAGCAGCTAAATACAAATCCAAACCACTTATTACCAATTACAAAACCATTGATGAAAATGTGGGGATTGCTCCATACTACCGGTCAGTGCTGGTTACTGTTTTAAAAGAATGGGCAAAAACGCATAAGAATCCTAAAACAGATGAACCATATAATATCTACCGTGATGGATTAAAGGTTTTTACTACAATTGACTCCAGGATGCAAATGCATGCAGAAGCTGCAGTTGAATCGCATATGCCTGTTGTACAACGCAAACTGGATGGATACTTTAAATTACGTGGCGAAAAGATGTGGAAGGGACATGAGGATGTGATCGAGTCTGCAATGAAATATACAGAACGTTGGAAAAGAATGGAAGAGGATGGATTTAAACCAGAGGAGATCCGTAAGTCATTTGATGTTCCGGTAAACATGAAAATATTCAGTTGGTTTGGAAATGATAAGCATGAAAAAGATACGGTCATGACTCCTTTCGATTCCATTAAATATCATAAGCAATTGTTGCAAACATCTTTTGCAGCTATAGATCCTGTGACCGGCGAGATAAAATCTTGGGTTGGCGGGATAAATTTTAAATGGTTTAAATATGATCACGTAACTGCTAAAAGGCAGGTTGGGTCTACTTTCAAACCATTGCTTTATACATTGGCAGTAATTGATGCCGGCTTTACACCCAGCACTTATATTGAAGGCGGGCCACTTACGTTAAGCGGCAAAACCATCAATACGCGTGGAGGAACTATGGCTAATTGCCTTGCATGGTCTGTGAATGGAGCTGCCTGGCATCTGATGGCAATCATCGGTGTAAAAAGGACCCTGGAATTTGCTGAGATTTGTGGTATCAAATCAAAACTGCCTCCTTATCCATCCATCGCTTTGGGTTCTGCTGAAATTCCCATGCTGGAGATGTTGCAGGCATTTACCATGTTCCCAAATAAAGGATATAATACAGAACCGGTATTCCTTTCAAGAATTGAAGACAAAAATGGTAACCTGATCCAGGATTTTCCCATTGCCCAGAACAAACAGGTTATCGGAGAGGCAGACGCTTATACCATGGTAAAGATGATGCAGGGAGTTGTAGCGATCGGTACCGCCCGCAGGATCAACAGCTATAATATACCGGTAGAAAAAGCCGGTAAAACCGGAACTACCAACGGCAATACCGACGGATGGTTTATAGGCTATACGCCAGAGTTATTGGCTGGAACCTGGGTTGGTTGCGAAGACCCGTTCATTCCCATTTATCAGAACAATGGCGGTGGAGCTGAAATGTCTGCGCCGAATTGGGGACTGTTTATGAGTAAGGTTTATGCGGATAAAAAACTTCCATACGGTAAACTCACAAAATTCATTGAACCGGAAGAGTTGAAGAATGACCCGATTTATGCCGATGCAAATTTTACCAATATTGCCAACAGTGGTGATAGCCTGCAAAAAAATGGCAATGGAGATGCGGATGATTTTTTCAATGATAACAATTCAGGTGCTAATGATTTTTTTGATGAAAATCCCAGGGATAAACCTGTGAAAAAAGCGGATAGTCTTCAGAAAAAAAATGATCCTAAAAAAGAAGAGGGCAAGGATGTAAAACCTAAAGCTGTATTGAGCAATCCGGCTGATAAAAAAATAAAATCAGGAAACGATTATTAATGTGGGGGATCATTATGGTTATTCAGCCGGGAATAAATAATGGAATCATAAAAAACGCCATCGTAGTAAAAGTTTTCTTTATGGAAAGCTTCTTTTAAAAATCCACAACTTTGTAATAAAGCACCGGAAGCAATATTATCAGGATTGATATTTGCTTCTATACTGTGCAAATTCATTTTATCAAATGCATAATCTATAACAGCATCCAGTGCTTCTTTCATAATTCCCTGTTGCCAGTAATCGGGGTGCAGCATATATCCGATCTCTGCACGGTAATGCTCTTTAATTATTCTCCAGTAACCAATATTTCCAATCATTTTTTCTGGCTGATCTTTTAATGTTATCACCCATAAAATGGTTTCATTTTTTTGTTGTAGGGCTAAGATCTCTTTAATTTTCAATGCAGAAATTTCAAGGCATGCATCCGGGGCCCTGTTTAAATACCGGTTAACTTTTGCATGTGTTCGTATCGCAAATAAATTAACAGCATCATTCACAGACAAATTGCGCAACAATAATCTGTTGGTTTCTATGAATGGAAATGTTGAAAAATCAAGGGATAACATACTTGCAATTTAAAATGAAAGATAGTGAAATCAGCTTTTGGATGCAATAATGAAATTAGAATTTACAAGATGTAAAATTTGAACAGACATTATCATTCTAAAATAATCGCAGGTTGGATCGGGATAAAATATTATGAATAATGCATACTGAATTAACTTTTATCCTATAAAAAAATCCCGGCTCTTTCGAGTGGGATTTTATATAATAAGGTAATTGTTTTTGATGAGACTATGCCACGGCTTTATTCACCAAAGCAGCGGCTTCACTCAGTAAAATAGCACTCTGAACCTTTAATCCGCTTTCATCGATCAGTTTTTTTGCAACATCTGCATTTGTTCCCTGCAAACGAACAATAATGGGTATTTCGATGTTCCCAATACTGGTATACGCATCGATAACTCCCTGGGCAACACGATCGCAACGGACAATACCGCCAAAAATATTGATCAGGATCGCTTTTACTTTTGGATCTTTTAAAATGATCCGGAAACCAGCCTCAACAGTTTGTGCATTGGCAGATCCTCCTACATCCAGGAAGTTTGCCGGCTCTCCTCCGCTGAGTTTGATCATATCCATAGTGGCCATTGCAAGCCCGGCACCATTTACCATACAACCCACATTACCATCCAGTTTTACAAAATTCAGGTTGAAATTCCCCGCTTCCACTTCTGCTGGATCTTCTTCACTGGTATCCCTGAGTGCAGCAACTTCCGGATGACGTATCAATGCATTGTCATCCACATTCATTTTGCAATCTACTGCAATGATCTTTTCATCACTGGTTTTGAACAATGGGTTTATTTCAAGCATGCCACAGTCAAGTCCAACATAGGCATTATATAAATTCGTTACAAATTTTACACAGTTCTTAAATGCCTCAGCACTTAAACCAAGGTTAAATGCAATTTTGCGTGCCTGGAAACTCTGCAGAGGAGCAGATGGATGAACCCATTCTTTGAATATTTTTTCCGGAGTGTTATGTGCCACATCTTCAATATTCACACCACCTTCGGTGCTGTACATGATCACATTTTGGCCAGTAGCACGATCAAGTAGGATGGATAAGTAAAACTCTTTTACCGGATTCGGACCATCATAATATACATCCTGAGCAACCAATACCTTATTTACAAGTTTCCCTTCCGGTCCGGTTTGAATTGTTACCAATGTGCCGCCTAAAATATTTCTGGCAATATTTACTACTTCTTCTGCACTTTTACCAACGGCAACTCCCCGTTGTTCTTTACCAATGATATTCCCTTTTCCGCGACCACCAGCATGAATCTGTGCTTTCACAACAGCGAATTTACTTCCGTACTGGGTATGTATCTGGCGATAAGCCTCTTCTGCTTCCGAAGCAGAGCTGCATGCAAATCCTTCCTGAACGGGTACATTGTATTTTTTTAACAGTTGTTTGGCCTGGTATTCATGTAAATTCATATTGTAAAAATTTTGGCGAAGATAATTAAAAACTGATAAGTGATTGCTAAAAATGAATACGTTAAACCCCGGGTAATTCTATACAGCCTTTAGCCTTACATTTGCAATTCTTGGAATTCAGGATAAATTTTGTTTCCGATACATGAAAAAATTAGCAGGGTTAATATTTATTACATTTTTATGGATGGTTGGCTTTGCCCAGGAGCCTTTATTGAAAAACCTGCCCAATTTGAAAAATATAGGTTCTCAGATCGGAGGTAAGCAGGATACGATCGGATTTGAACACCGCGATGATCTGAAAGATTCAATCAGTATCAGCTATAAATTCCTGGATTCTTCCACTCGGAAAACCATCGATTCTTCTGTAAATGATTTTGATAAATATTTTTCGGTCCCGTCATCCTATCAGTATCTCGGAAATAATGGTGCGGCTGCTTTTTCATTGATATTTCAACCATTTGATAAACCCGGATGGGATGCCGGGTTTCATGCGTATGATATTTATCGATTTACCCTGGAAAATTCAAAATTCTACCGCACTACCAAACCCTTTACCATGCTCGGATACCAACTGGCATCCGGAAAAGAACAGATGATAAAGATCCTGCATACGCAAAATCCCCGACCCAATTTTAATTTTGGGTTTGACTACAGGCTAATCACTGCACCCGGTTTTTTTATCACACAGAATACCAATCACAATAATTTCAGGCTGTTTTCAAACTACCAGGGTAAGCGTAAACGCTACAATGCGTATTTCACCATTGCAGGAAATACCATCAGGGCTTCTGAAAACGGGGGGATCAAAAACGATTCTTTACTGCTGGACCCGAATAAAAAAGACCGTTTCAGCATTCCCGTAAATCTGGGTAACACTGCAAACTTTAGTAATAATCCTTTTGTAACAACTGTCAACACAGGAAATACTTACAGGGAGTTTACTTTTTTTCTCAGGCAAAGTTATGACCTGGGTAAAAATGATTCTATTGCCATCAATGATTCAACAACGGAATTCCTGTTTTATCCTAAACTAAGAATGCAGCACAGCTTTACCTATAATACCAATGTGTACAGTTTCTCAGATATCGCAACCGATTCTGCTATTTATAAAAATTGGTATGATACAATCCTGAAAACACCTGTTGATACTTTTTCTGTAAGAGAAAAATGGACAGTGATTAGCAATGATCTCTCTTTAATACAGTTTCCGGACACTAAAAATGCAGCTCAATTTATTTTGGCGGGGGTTACACTTCAAAATTTAAAAGGAACATTTTTAAAGAGTACTTCAAATTTATATAATGTAATGCTGCATGGGGAATATCGTAACAGGACAAGGAATAAATTGTGGGATATGTTGTTAAAAGGGGAATTCTATGCAGCCGGGTTAAACAATGGCGATTACAGTGTGTATGCAAGTCTTGACAGGTTTCTGAATAAGAAATGGGGGAATCTGAATTTGTTCTTTAAAAATGTAAACAGAACTCCTTCTTTTATTTTTGATAGCCGGTCTTCTTTTAATCTGGGGAATACCGGAAATTTTATTAAGGAAAATATCACCTCATTCGGAGCAAGCGCAAGTAACCGGATAATCAATATTGGGTTTAAAAATCATTTGATCAATAACTACTCTTATTTTTCCAATTATTATAAAACCGATCAGTACAGCAAATTGATAAACCTGATCCAGGTATTTGTTTCTAAAAAGATCAAGCTGAGCAAACGTTGGAATCTTTACAGCGAAGCAGTTTTGCAACAAACGGATGGAGCTGCACCCATAAAAGTTCCTTTATTTTTTACCAGAAACCGACTGGCATATGAGGGAAGTATTTATAAAAATTTAAACCTGAGTGCAGGAATTGAAGCAAGATATTATAGCCCCTATAAAGCAAATAATTATTCACCGGTAATGGGACAGTTTGTACCCCAGGATACTGTAACAATTAAAAACCTGCCGGATATAAGTGCCTTTGTGCATTTCCGTATAAAAGGATTTACAGCATATGTACGCGGAGAAAATTTAAATACGGTAAGTTTTGCAAATGGCTTTGGTTTTGTAAACAATAATTTTGCTGCGCCACATTATCCTACCCAGGGATTTATGATCAGACTTGGAATACAATGGTGGTTTGTTAATTAATTTTGGGCAATGCATATTTTCACCTTTTTGTTTTCAACTTTCTTAATTTAAGTTTATATTTGCGCCGTGAAAAAACTGTTGCTTTCCATACTAACAATTCTGTATATGACAGTGTCTTCAGGCATTGCTATGGATATACATTATTGTATGGGGCAAAAAGCAGGGGTTGATTTTTATAAAACAGAAAATGAAAAATGTAGTAAATGTGGAATGACAGAAAAAGAAAATGGTTGTTGCCACGATGAACACCAGTTTCATAAGTTAGCAGATTTTCATAAGAATGTTTTTAATGAATTGAATTTTGAAGCAGGAGCATTTACTTTCCGCACCGAATTTCCGGTTTATAACTGGCAAGTGGGAACTTGTAATGTAAATGCGTATATCCTTAATAATACCCCACCTGAATATTCAGGCATTTCTTCCTGCATCCTGAATTGTGTTTTCAGAATTTAGAATGATACATTGATTTTTTGTTCCGTTAATAATTTTATTTTCGGAGCCTTTCTATATTTAATTAAAAACAAAAATAAATTATAAAATAATGAAAACATTATCAATGGTTGCTGTAATATTATGCAGCATTTTCTCATTCAACAACAGCTCCGCTCAATCAGTAAACAATGAAACCATCAAAGTATGGGGTAATTGCGGCATGTGTAAAACAAAGATCGAAAAAGCAGCAAAATCTGCCGGGGCAACAATGGCAAACTGGAACGAGGAAAGTAAGGAACTGAAAGTTTCCTATGCTGTAAATAAAACATCCGGAGACAAAATTCAGCAAGCGGTTGCCGCAGTTGGATATGACACAGAGGATTTTACAGCAGAAAATAAAGTGTATGAAAAATTACATGGTTGTTGCCAATATGAGCGGAAACAAACTGAAGATAACATGCAGGATAAAAAATGTTGCGAAAAGAATGGCGGAAAGGATAACTGTAAGCATGATGGAACAGAAGATGCACACAAGGATAAGGCTTGCAGTAAAGACAAATCATGTTGCAGCAAACCGGGAAGTAAAACCAAATAATTCCGTTTTAAAAATACAGTATGAAAAAATTAATGATCGCATTATTTTTGTTTGTCGTTTTTAATGCAGAAGGGCAGGTGCAAACGGTTAGTTTACAAGCAAGCGGTCTTACCTGCAGTATGTGCAGCAATGCGATCAATAAATCTCTCAGAACGATTGATTATATTGAAAATGTAAAAGCAAACATTCAAAACTCCAGTTTTGAAATCAGTTTTAAGCCCGGTGCAAAAGTGAACTTCGATGATCTGAAAAAGAAAGTGGAAGACGCCGGATTTTCTGTTGCTAATTTAACCGTTATTGTAAATTTTGAAAAGACTTCCATTGCAAATGATGAACATATAAATATTGAAGGAATCGTACTTCATTTCCTGAATGTAAAAGATCAGGAATTGAGCGGAATAAAAACCCTGCGTATTCTTGATAAAGGATATGTAAGTTCAAAAGAATACAAAAAGAACGGAAAGTATACAAAGTTGGATTGCTATACAACAGGTACCGTCGGCAAATGTTGCAGTAAAAACGGATTAACATCCGGTACCAGAATTTATCACGTAACAATTTAATGAATTTGCCGGCATTGGATTTATTTTCAATGCCGGTTTTTTAATTTCGGTATGAGAATTTTTATTTTAATGTTATTTATACTTTGTATTCAAAGTATAAAAGCGCAGGAATTATTTGTATATACGGAACCTGCCAGTAATATGTCGGCAAAAAGTATTGGAGTAAGATTCAATAATTCTCTGATGAAAGAAAGTTCCGGAAAAAACTATTCATATCACTTATTGCCTGAGATCATGTGGGGTGTATCCAAAAAAATAATGGTACATGCAGATTTATTTTTAAGTAACAGGAATAAACAATTCAATGCAGAAGGTGCAGCAATTTACCTGAAATACCGGTTCTATAGTGAAGATCAGATACATAGCCATTTCAGAATGGCTGCCTTTGCCAGGGCCGCTTTTAACAACAGTGATATACATCAGCCGGTTGTAGATTTAAATGGTCATAACAGCGGTTATGAAGCGGGGTTAATTGCAACGAAACTTATCAATAAACTGGCATTGTCTGCCAGCAGTTCTTTGTTACATGCATTGGATAACGGGAAGA
>JBBKWV010000273.1:0-2784 GCA_037969135.1 Ferruginibacter sp. | reverse complement strand
CCCCCAAAGTTTTCCGTTCATATCATAGTACCAGTGTTTCATGGCTGTCATGGATTGTTCGGGTGTATAAGGGAATGAGGACAATGCTGCAGTGGGTGATATCACTCCAATATCTTTTTGTAATGATGGTGCATGACCAGAATAACCCTCCATTGAATAACTGGATGTTAATCCCCAACTATCGGGTCCATACCCTTTAAAATGTTTTGGATTATCTACGCACCACTGGTAATTGATGAGTGTCTGGTTCTTGTTTTCGAGCCAATAATCAGCATACCGGTCTTTTAATCCTCTGGGGTCCAGCCCCAGGAATGAGTAATGAGCCCAAAAAAGTGGCCCCCCATGTTCAGTATCCCCCTGGTGATGTAACTGCAGTTTTGTTTCCTTATAATAAGGAGGGTCCTTGTTAATTTTTCCATTCCCGGCCCATCCTTCATGATATACAGATACCGGAACTTCATGATCCGGTGATGCGGCTGCTAGCACATACATAATCAGGCATTCATTATATCCATGCACAGCAAAATTCATTTTCCATTCATAATTTGGGCTCCAATGCCAATACAACACATTTTGCCCGTTCCTGTACCAGTCAAACTCCACTTCTTTCCAGAGTTTATCAATACGAGTTGCTAATTGTTTTTCCTCTGTATTCCCATTTTTAAAATATTCACGCACACAAAGTAACCCCTGTATCAGGTAAGAGGTTTCAACCAGGTCTCCGCCATCATCCTCTTTGCTGAATGGTTTTACTTCCCCTGTTTCGCCATTCCACCAATGTGGCCAGGCGCCGTGATAGCGGTCGGCAGTTTCGAGGAAAAGGATTATTTTTTTCATTCTCTCTACACCCTGTTCTCTTGTAATAAATCCTCTTTCTATTCCAACCAGAATAGCCATTACGCCAAAGCCACTTCCCCCGCTTGTAACTGTTGATTGGTCCTTCTGCGGATAAATATTGTCCATATGAATCCGCTCTCTTGCCATACCACTGTTCTGTTCAGCTCCATCCCAGAAATATTGAAATGTTTGCTTTTGTATCCGTTCGAACAGTACACTGTCGGCAACCTTTACAGGTTTGGTCAAATACTTTCCATTCTGAACAACACAGCCTGTTACTACAAAAGTCCATGATAATAAAAGAATGAAATATTTTCTCATAAAATCCTAATAAATGTATGATCTATTTAAAGATATGGAGCGGTAAATCCGAGCCTCCTCAATCCATTTTTAATTTCAGGGCTGCTTGTAAATAAATTCCACACAAGATTGGTCCGGAAGTTTTCTATCATCACAATGATGGGCCCCTGATCGATAGCCAAAGTTGAGCTTGCAAACCATGCATCTTTTAGACTAAAGGCATCATAAAAACCATATTGACCCCAGAGTTTGTCTCCCAGAGTATAATAAAAAAACTTTAACGCCTGCATAGATTCTACAGGAGTATAAGCAAACGACGATAATGCTGCAGTTGGGGCAATTACACCTACATCATTGTTCGGCTCACTTGCATTGTATCCATTCGCCGGAATATCGCTTGCTGTAAGACCCCAGCACAGTGAACTATATCCAAAATAATTCCGGGGGTTTGCCTTACAGTATTCATAATTTATTTTTGTGTGATTAATGGTCTGTGTCTGATAATTTGCATATGCATCATTTAATCCATTAGGGTTGATCCCCATAAAAGAATAATGCTCGAAAAACAAGGGGCCGCCATTGGATGGACCTAACGGTAATTGATAGCCGTAATATGAATTGTTATTCCGGATACCGCCATTGCCTGCCCATCCATTATCATATACAATTTTTGGAACAGAATCCGTTCTTGAAGATGAAGCCATCACATAAGTAATCAGTGCTTCGTTCCATCCCCGGACCTGTGCATTGACAGTAAATCCAAGATTGGGGCTCCAGTGCCAGTATAAAACATTTTCATTGTTCTTTCTGAACCAGTTCCATTCCACCGCATCCCACAATTGATTGATCTTATTCCGGAGATCGATCTCTGCAGGGTCTGTGGTACTGTTAAAATACTGTCGGGCGACCAATAAGCCCTGCATTAAAAAAGATGTTTCCACCAGGTCGGCGCCATTGTCGTTTGAACTAAAGGGAATTGTTGCACCGGTTGTTCCGTTGATCCAATGAGCAAAAGCCCCGTGATAGGTTGTACAATTATTTTTTAAAAAATTTACAATCAAAGTTGTCCGTAAAAGACCTTCAGATCTTGAAATAAAATTCCTGCTGATTGCTACAGGAATGGCCATGATACCAAAACCTGTACCTCCGCTTGTAACGGTTTCGCCACTTGTATTCCGTTCGCGTGCCATCCCGGATACAGGGTGACCAAGATCCCAGAAATATTTGAATGTTTGTTGTTGAACAAGTGTAAGCAATGCATCATCTGATATTTGGGGAAATTTATCAGCAGAATCAATTGATGTAACAAACAATATATTAACCGGTACATTTAATTTTATATTTCCTGCAGAAGCCAATTCAGGAGAAAGATAAATTATATATCTGCTGATATTTTTCAAAGGGGTACCGGAGTTAATTACGATTGTAGAGTCATTGTTCTCATAGCTGTAGTTTACGGGAGTGCCCGTAAATCCATATTCAGCAAGAGATACATTACCTGGTACAGATGACCTGTTAACCGGAGCAGATAAATTTATCTTTATTATTGGTGAAATATTGATATCCGTTACTGTTCCAATACTTTGTTTATTATTTATTGTTGCAGATAAATAATTGAAAGATGCGGGGGCAATATTGGAATTATCG
>JBBKWV010000272.1:0-6696 GCA_037969135.1 Ferruginibacter sp. | reverse complement strand
GAAAGCGGGATGGATCTTATTTGTTTGGCATTTGTAGTTATGTCATCGCCCGTTTCACCATCTCCCCTTGTAACTGCCCTCACCAGTTGATCATCTTCATAAACAAGTGAAACACTTGCACCGTCGAATTTGGGCTCTACGCAATATTCAATTTCATCCAAACCGGATAATTCTTTTGCTTTCCTGTCCCAGTCATTTAGGTCATCTGAATTGTATGAATTTTCCAACGAAAGCATGGGAACCAGGTGTTGTACTTTGGGAAAGTCTTTTATCAACCCAACGCCTACCCGCTGTGTGGGAGAATCTTTGGTAATTGAACCGGGATTTTCTTTTTCGAACTTCTCTAGTATTTTATACAGTCTGTCATATTCCCCATCACTGATCATCGGGTCATTAAGTACATAATACCTGTGCTCATGAAAACGAAGAACATTGCGCAGGCTTTCTATCCGGGATGAAAGATCAGCAATGAATCCTGAATCTTTTTTTTCAGCAAGCCAGTCATTTGTTTCCAGCTTTAATGTTTTTATTTGTGCTGATGTATACATAGAAATAAAATCAAAGTAAAGATAATTATTAATGAACGGTGATATAAAATATCGCGGGTAAAAAACAATGTTTTGAGACATTGTCTAAAAAATCAAAGGGGCTTTAATTGCTGCAGGTGTTTTTGTAAAACTATTTTTAATTGCCTTTTTACAATGGTTCCCATGGTATTGCATTTGGAAAAATAACGGGTATTAAAATGGGCATTCAGTTCTTCCCGCAGCATTTTTATTTTATAATTTTCTGAAAGCTCATCTTTGGTCATGATATTCAGTAATTCCAATAATTGTTTTCTGCTGGCAAATACCCGGTGTGCCATGGCTGTTTGTTCTTCCGTTTGATATTGTTCAATTACATCGGCACTCAACGATTTTAAAACAAGTTCCACATACTCATAATTTTCCCTGTAGAATTGAGGCAAATAGAGGTTTTTCCTCCCTTCATAACATTGCTGATCAAAATCAATGGCCCTGATACGGTATTGATAATCTTCAATATCCGGTGTGATATCAATCACAAAATTATAACTGCGCATATCACCAAGCAATCTGGCAAAACAGCGCTCATTGAATTTAACAAATTCCTTGGCTATACGTATCCTGTTTGTTTCCGGTTGGTTTAAATAATCTGTCAGAAAAACATCACCGGGAATACCGGGTATATGTTCTTCCACCAGGGTATTTTTATGATATAAAAATGTGATCCGGTTCGGGCTTAACAGGTGTTCCAACTCCAGTCCGTATATACGTGAAGCGTCTGCAGCCTTGATATAATAGTGATCATAATTGTCATTGATCCTGTTAATGATACGGATCCTGAAAGGGACACTGTTTCCAAACTCACAAAAATCTATCCGTTCCACGTCAAGATGTTTGATATAACTTAAGTTTCCTTCTGTTTTTAAAACTGCATATGTTTTTATTAACCCTTCTTTTAAAAACTCCATCTCTTTCAGATCATAGATGGCCGTTTCCCAATGGGTGAGTTTGCCTTGCTTGTTTCTCAATGCAGTTGAATGCCGGTAATTCAGGAGGTCCTTGTAAGCAACAGGTAATTCGATATCCCTGCCATATTGATGCAGGTAATTTTGCAATCCTTCACTCACCCTGAAAAGTTCTTTCTTCATGAGTGGCTTGTCGGATTCATTATTTAATTTGGCATTGATGATCTTGTCAAACTGCATGGGGTAAAGATACGGTTGAAATGAGTTTACCTTCTGTATTCCATCAACAAATGCATCGGTTCTTTTACCTTATTTTTGAAAAAAATTTTAAAATATGACTTATAAAAGAATGCTGCATATTTTTATATTTATTCCATCCTGTTTCTTCCTGTTTTTTTTGATCTGTTCCTGTAAGTCATCCCAACAGGTAAGCCTTATCGTTCACCACGCGTTGATCTATACTGTTGATTCGGAATTCAGTACTGCCGGGGCGATGGCAATTAAGGATGGTAAAATCGTTGCTGTTGGAACGAATGAAGAAATCTTAAAAAAATATGTTGCAGCCGAAACCGTTGATGCGGGCGGGAAAACTATTTTTCCGGGATTTATTGATGCGCATTGTCATTTTACAGGCTATGCAACAGATATGTGGAAATGCAACCTGTATGGAACATCTTCTTTTGCAGAAATCGTTGAAAAAATAAAAGAATACAGTAAAAATGCACCCATGCATTGGGTTTATGGCAGGGGATGGGATCAAAACGACTGGGAGGAGAAAAATTACCCGGATAAATCAATATTGGATAGTTTGTTTCCCGACAGACCGGTGTTTCTAAAGCGAATCGACGGTCATGCAGCTTTGGCAAACCAGGTAGCATTGGATATAGCCGGGATAACCGTAAATACTGTTTTTAAGGGAGGAACGGTTGAATTAAAAAATGGTAAACTCACCGGATTATTGATCGACAATGCCATGGATTTCGTTGAATTAAAAATTCCCTTGCTAAGTGACAGTCTTGCAAAAAAATATTACGATGCAGCCCAGCAATTGTGTTTTGCGGCAGGTCTTACGGGCGTTCATGATTGTGGTGTTAGTGAACACACAATTGAAATGGTTGATGAAGAGCAAAAAGCCGGCAGACTTAAAATGAAAATATTTGCGCTTTTGTCAGACAGTGCTCATTATTACGATAAATGGATCTCGAAAGGTCCTTATATCACCGATCTTTTACACGTTGGCGGGTTTAAAATATATGCTGATGGCGCATTGGGATCAAGAGGAGCCTGCCTGTTGAAAGATTATGCAGATAAAACAGGTTGGAAAGGGTTCCTGTTAAGTGATTCGGTTTATTTTACCGATAAAGCACAAAAACTGGCAAATTCGGTTTTTCAAATGTGTACGCACGCCATAGGAGATAGCGGTAACCGTTCAATTTTGAAGATATATGCGCAGGTGTTAAAAACTAAAAACGACCGGCGTTGGAGAATTGAACATGCACAGGTTTTAAATGCAGCGGATCTTCCTTTTTTTTCTCTGTATAATATAATCCCTTCTGTACAACCCACACATGCTACAAGTGACATGTATTGGGCGGAAAGCAGGATAGGCCCTGAAAGGATAAAAAATGCATATGCGTATAAAAAATTATTGGAAACAAATAATTGGATGCCATTGGGTACTGATTTTCCGGTAGAAGACATCAGCCCCGTTAAAACTTTTTATGCAGCAGTTGTACGTAAGGATAGCAAAGGTTTTCCGGAGAATGGTTTTCAAACAGAGAACGCATTGTCACGCCGGGAAGCAATCCGGGGAATGACCATCTGGGCTGCAAAAGCCGCGTTTGAAGAAAAATTGAAAGGAAGCCTGGAGCCAGGCAAATCGGCTGATTTTATCATCCTGGATCAGGATATTATGTTGTGTAACCCCGAAAACATTTTAAATACGCGTGTCAACAGCACATATATAAATGGAAAAAAAGTCTTTTGATTAAGCTGTTTTGACTACTCCCCAATTCAGACTTTATTATAAACTGTCAAATTTTTTGTTGTAAATCAGGTTGTTATAAACAGGCGGTAAAAAAATTTACCCCTAATATTAGGAAATATACCCTTTATCCACCTACCTTCGCCGTCCGAAAAACAGCTGATGATATATGTTATCAGTTTAAACCGGGTTTATGGGATGGCATAAGCCCACATTAATTTAAAACCGCAATAACGATCAGCAGCAAGCTGGTAGTTAAAGGCAAAAAAGCAAACAATGAGTAAATTACATTTCACTACTAAACATGCGAACGAGGCTACCGTAAAACACGACTGGTATGTTGTAGACGGTACTAATCAAACCGTTGGTCGTATGTGCGCAAAAATTGCAGCTATTCTTCGAGGTAAGAATAAGGCTTATTACACTCCCCACGTTGATTGTGGCGACTTTATTATTGTGATCAACGCTTCAAAGGTTGTATTTACAGGAAATAAGCTGGAGGACAAAAAGTATTTAACTTTTAGCGGATACCCCGGCGGACAAAAAGCCGAAGTTGCTGAAAATTTATTGAAGCGCCGTCCGGATGCTGTTATCGAAAGAGCAGTAAAAGGCATGTTGCCAAAGAATCGTTTGGGCCGCCAGATGTACAAAAAATTATTTGTATATGGTGGAGCTGAGCATCCTCACGGAGCTCAAAAGCCAGTTGAGTTAAAATTTATCCAATTAAAAAAATCTGTTTAAAATAATATAATGGAAAAGCAAAAAAACGCAGTCGGCCGTAGAAAAGAAGCTGTAACACGTGTTTTCCTTAGTAAGGGAGATGGCAAGATTACCGTTAATGGCAAAGACTATAAAGTATACTTCCCGCTGGTATATTTACAAAACCAGGTAGAAGCGCCTTTAAAAAAACTGGAACTTACCGATAAATTTGATGTGGTAGTTAATGCAACTGGTGGTGGTGTAAAAGGCCAGGCAGAAGCAACCAAACTTGGGATTTCCCGTGCTTTACTTGAAGTAAGTGCAGATTATCGTCCGATGTTAAAAGCAGCAGGTTTATTAAAACGTGATCCGCGTGCAGTGGAGCGTAAAAAACCAGGCCGTAAAAAAGCAAGGAAGAGCTTCCAGTTCAGCAAACGTTAATACAAATTACAGGATGCTGGTAACGAGGTGCCGATCATGGAATTGGTATTCTGGAACCGGAATCAGTTATGCGGAATTAATATTTTAAAAAATTACTTAATAATAAACAATGGAAAATAACACTTCCTTACAACAGCAACTTTTAGAAGCAGGCGTTCATTTCGGACATTTAAAAAAGAAATGGAACCCTAAAATGCTTCCGTACATTTTTGCAGAGAAAAAAGGGATTCATATTATTGATCTGAACAAAACTGTAGAAGGTTTACAGGAAGCTGCATCAGCAATGAAAGCAATTGCCCGCAGTGGTAAAAAGATCATGTTTGTTGCTACAAAAAAGCAGGCAAAGGAAATCGTGCAGGAGAGTGCTAAAAGAGTAAATATGCCTTTTGTTACAGAAAGATGGTTGGGCGGAATGCTTACCAATTTTAATACTGTACGTAAAAGCGTAAAGAAAATGCAGAGCATTGAAAAAATGCTGGGCGACGGCAGCGCTGAAAATCTGAATAAAAAAGAAAGACTGACACTTACCCGTGAAAAGGATAAGATGGAAAAAGTATTGGGCGGTATTGCACAAATCAGTCGTGTACCTGCTGCATTATTTATGGTCGATATTGGCCATGAGCATATTGCACTTGCCGAAGCAAGACGTTTAAATATCAGCACTTTTGGTATGGTTGATACCAATTGCGATCCCAATAAAGTTGATTTCGCTATTCCATCAAATGATGATGCTACAAAATCAATTGCCATTATTGTTAACTACATCACTGCAGCGATTGCTGAAGGTTTACAGGAACGCCAGGCAGATAAAGAAGATGATGATCACAGTGATACAGAGGAAACTCCGGAAGCAAAAGCAGCACGCTTTGAACAAAAGCAGGGCGATGCGGATGACAGAGGTAAGAGAGCAAAAGGTGGCGCTCCAACCAAACGTCGTGTAGCAGGCCCGGGTGCAGGTGGCAGAAGACCAGCTGGCGGAGCGGCAAGATAATGCCAATCCCAACCAACTCCTTTATCGGGAGAAAAAGAGCTTGAAGCAGGTGTGTAAAATTATTCGGTTTGTGACTTTGTAATTTTATTTTACACCGGTCCCGCGAAAACCGGGTTCACTTCAGCTATTATTTTATCATTCAAAAAATTAAAAAAATGAGTGCAACTATAACAGCAGCAGACATCAATAAATTACGCCAGGCAACTGGTGCCGGTATGTTGGATTGCCGTAAAGCATTAACAGAAAGTAACGGAGACTTTGAAGCTGCGATTGACTGGTTACGTAAGCAAGGACAAAAAGTTGCCGCAAAACGCAGCGACCGTGAAGCAAAAGAAGGAGTAATATTGGCAAAAACATCTGCCGATAATAAAACAGGAATAATAGTTTGTATCAGTTGCGAAACGGATTTCGTTAGTAAGAACGCTGAATTTGTTGCTTTTGCACAAAGTATTACCGATGCAGGTATGGCAAGTAATGTGAAATCTGCAGAAGAGTTATACTCTGTTGAAATCAACGGAGCGAAAGTGTCCGACATGATCAATGATAAACTGGCATCCATTGGAGAAAAAATTGAAATTTCTAAGTTTGAAAGAGTAGAAGCTCCATTCGTAGCAAGTTATATTCACGGTGCAAACAGAATGGGTGTACTTGTAGGTTTAACACAGGAAGCCACAGAAGTAGGTAAAGATATTGCAATGCAAATCGCAGCAATGAATCCTTTGGCAGTTGATGAAACCTCTATTCCTGCTGAAGTAATTGAAAGAGAAAAAAACATCGCCATTGAAGTGGTAAAAGCAGAAGGGAAACCGGCTGAAATGGCTGAAAAGATCGCGATGGGTAAATTGAATAAATTTTTCAAAGACAATACGTTGATGGCACAGGCTTTTGTAAAAGATGCTAACAAATCTGTTGCAGAACACCTGAAAAGCATCAATGCTGATCTAAAGGTTACTGAATTTAAGCGGGTGGCTTTGGGATAAATATTTATCAAATATATTATAAAGCGAAACAATTGTTTCGCTTTTTTTATGACCTTTTTTTAAATTCTTTTACATATTAACTGTTATTTAGGTGAGCAGGTAATTTGGGTTT
>JBBKWV010000271.1:0-11923 GCA_037969135.1 Ferruginibacter sp. | reverse complement strand
TTGAATTTAATTAAATAAGTTTACTATTTTCACCCAAAATAGCTTTATGAAAATATTTGTTGCGGGCTTACCATACGATCTTGATGACGCTGAATTGATGGAAATATTCGAAAAATTTGGAACTACCATTTCTGCAAGAGTTGCCATGGATAAGGAAACTGGTAAAAGCAAGGGTTTCGGTTTTGTTGATATGCCGGATGCCACTGAAGCTAAAGATGCCATTGAAAGCTTAAATGACATGTCGCTGGGAAAAAAACCACTGGTTGTAAAACAAGCTGAAGAACGCAGTCCTTCTTCTGGTTCTGGTGGATTCAGAGGGGGTAATAATAATGGCGGCGGCGGAGGAGGTTACAATAACCGCCGATAATTTTGCAGATATTATTTTATTTTATATAGGGCCATCTTTTAGTGGCCCATTTTTATTTGTTTGATGTGTATTATATTAACAGTTGCCGTTTAAAGTAACAACGTAATAATTTCTCAATACAATATTTGGTCATTTTTTACGTTTATAATATATTAAATAAATGACTTATAAGGCGTTTATTCTTATATCCTTTATTATGAACAGTAAAAATCGGGTAATCCTCTCACCCTATTATGTTGAAATAAATGCCATGCTTACCATCCGGTCTGCTAATGAACCTTTTTATGAAATGGATTACATCATTACTGATGAAACGGGCAGACTAATCAGAAAAGGTGCGATCAGAAAAGGTATAAGCGAATTCAGTTTGTGTATGGTAGGACTAGAAAAAGGAGTTTACCAGTTAAAAATAGGTCAGGTGACTGAAAAATTTACTGTCCTATAAGCTACCCTCAATTAATAACTACTACAATTAAAATCTTTTCCACTTTCAATTTACATTCCCGGTTTTGTTAATGAGTAACTAATAGCTACAAAAATATACGTATAGGCATCTGCTTACCTATATTTGCTCACTTTTTTAAAATCATTACTCAAAACTTTATAAAATGAAGCAGTTATTAGCATCCATTATTTTCATTCTTTCATTCAGTACCGGTTTTTGCCAGTCATTTATGCATGGCGTTGGTTTAACAGTTATAGCAAGCACAAAAGGCCGTGGGGGCAGTGGTGATTTGGGTTTTGGAGAAGGGTTTACCTATTCACCCAGAATTAATATTATTGAAAACGATAAATTTTCAGTTTCAGCAGGTATCCCATTGTCGATAGGATTATCCATTTCAACTTCTACTACTTATGATATATATGGCAGTTATGATAACACTTCCATTGGCTTAATAGTAAATGCTCCCTTGATCTGCAATTTGAATATGGGTCGTGGATCAACAAAAACAAACAGGCAGAAATTCGGATATTTTGTCGGAGCTGGCTTTGGTTATCACCACGGCGATTTTGTTTCAGATATCTATGATCCGGTTACTCAGACTTATACGGATAGTTATTCTGTGAATGCTTTTGGACCAGCTGCAAATGCCGGAGTTAGATTGGGTGTTGGCAAAAAACACAAGAATATCGAGATCAAACTTTCATATATGAAAGCACTTAACGAAACCAAACCAAATTTCTTTGGATTGGCCGGATTATTTAATTTCTAATGATCAGAAATGGTATAACAATACAAACTGATTGGCATAAATAATTAAAAGATAAAGTCTCCCGAAAAGGAGACTTTATCTTTTATCCCATTTTATCTATTGACCATTTAACATGCGCCATTCATCTTCCAGAATACTCATTTCGATCATACTGCGCCAGTAATTATTTTGCCAAAGTATTTCTCTTGAAATGCCTTCAATTTTAAATCCGCTTTTTTCATAACATTTGAGTGCGGGTATATTGTCTTCATAAACACCCAACCCTATCCTGTGTAAATTCAATTCTTCAAATCCGATTTGTAAAACAGCTTTTACCATTCCCCTGCAACATCCTTTATTTTTTTCCGTATTGTTACCGGTTAAAACCCTGCTTATACGTGCCGATCTGTTTTTCCAGCTTAATCCACCCAATGAAATATGGCCAATGGTTTCGCCATTTTCTGTATCAATTGCTTTAAAAACAAATGCATCTGAACTGCCGGCTATATTCGTATCATTTAAATACCATTTCAGGCTTTCATTTGTTAATGGGTAATTAAATAACGAGCCAGACCAGTTTATTAATAATTCTTCGCTTGTAATCCAACTGATCAATTGTTCAAAATCTTTTTGTTCAAAAAGTTCCAGTTTTATCATTTTATGTATTTGCAGGTAAACATTCCTGATTTTCAGGAATGGAGTAAAGTTAGTTTATTAGCTGATCAAGAAATAAATGGATATGGAATCAATTTCATTTAGATGTTTTGTGTGGATTCAGTGTTTTGATATACTGAGATCTTTAAAATCAAATTTGGATTTGATGAAAACATTAAATTAATTGAAAGTAAATTTGTAACTCTGAAAAGAAATGAGATATAATTACCTGATTGTAAAAACGTTTTTGTTTATTTGAAGAATAAATATGAGAAAAATTGCCATGATACCTGCCAGGTATGCCGCCAGCCGGTTTCCGGCAAAACTGATGCAACAATTGGGGACTAAAACTGTTATCAGGCATACTTATGATAATACACTGGCAACCGGTTTATTTGATGCTGTTTATGTTGTTACCGACAGTGATATTATTTTTGCTGAGATAGAAAAGCATGGGGGAAAGGCCATTATGAGTCTTCAACAGCATGAAAGCGGCAGTGACCGGATTGCAGAAGCCATTGAAAATATGGATGTGGAGATTGTTGTAAATGTTCAGGGCGACGAGCCTTTTGTTCAAAAAGCGCCACTTGAAAAACTATTGCAGGTTTTTGAGGATGATGCTGTTCAGGTAGCTTCGCTTATGCAGCTGTTAAAGGAGGAGCAATTTATCCAGGACCCCAATTATGTAAAAGTGGTTATTGATAAAAATAATAATGCGCTTTTATTCAGCAGGAGTCCGATACCTTACCTGAGGGATAAAAACAGCTCGGCTGTTTATTATGAACATATCGGTGTTTATGCTTTCCGAAAACAAGCCCTGCTTGATTTTACCCGTTGGCCAATGACAGCTCTTGAATCAGCAGAAAAAATAGAATGCCTGCGTTATCTTGAAAATGGTATACCATTGAAAATGATCGTAACAGAATATATGGGTATTGAAATAGATACCCCCGAAGACCTGGAAAGGGCAATAAGATTGCTTAATGCGGGATAACCTAAAAATGTTTAAAATACAAATTATGAGTCATAGAAATTTTAAGATGATCGGTTATGTGGTTTATGGCAGAGGGTCGTTTAACCAACTGGATGAAATCATTAAACCACACAGGAAACCCAATATGCCCATGATATTTTTTGTGGACCATTATTTTGAGGATAAGCCCTTACCCGGCAGAATAAAACTTATGGGTAATGATAAAATCATTTATGTAAATGTAACTGATGAACCAAAGACAAAATATGTTGATAGTCTGGCCAATGAGTTAAAAGCTGCCTTTGGAACCGTTAGCGGTATTATCGGTATTGGTGGCGGTTCAGCAATGGATCTTGCCAAAGCCGTTTCCCTGATGATGAACAACCCCGGCAGCAGCGCTGATTACCAGGGTTGGGACCTTGTGAAAAATCCGGGTGTTTATAAAGTGGGTATTCCAACATTAAGTGGTACAGGAGCAGAAGTGAGCAGAACGACTGTTTTAACCGGCCCCACAAAAAAACTCGGAATGAATTCCGACTTTACTCCTTTTGATCAGATAATACTAGATCCTGCCTTAACGGCCAATGCACCTGCCAATCAACGGTTTTATACCGGGATGGATTGTTATATTCATTGTATAGAAAGTCTTACGGGTACTTACCTGAATGAATTCAGCAAAAGTTATGGAGAAAAAGCTCTGGAGCTTTGCCGGGAGGTTTTTGTAAATAAAAACAGCTGGGATGAAGAATGTGATGATAAATTGATGATGGCATCTTATGCGGGAGGAATGAGCATTGCCTATTCACAGGTTGGAGTAGCCCATGCCGTTAGTTATGGATTGAGTTATTTGCTGGGAACAAAACATGGCATCGGAAATTGTATCGTTTTTGACAAACTTTCGGATTATTATCCGGCCGGAGTGGAAGAATTTAAATTAATGGTTCAGAAAAATAAGATCGATATACCTCAAAATGTCTGTGCCGGATTATCAGAGGAGCAATTTGATAAAATGATCGATGTTTCATTGGGGATGAAACCCTTATGGGAGAATGCTTTGGGGAAAGACTGGGAAAAGAAGGTGGACAGAGATATTCTCAGAAAATTATACGAACAGTTGTAAGGATTGAAATCCAAATTGACTTTTTATCATAAATAAACCCCTGATTTCAGGGGTTTATTTATGAATGTATCAGGGAAAACAGATACGTTAAACTTTTTTCATTTCAGCAGACAATACCTGATGGATCGTATTGACCATTTGTTCCCCTTTGGTTTTAATTTGTTGAGGTGTCCATAATAAACTGATCGCAGTAGAAATGCAACGGCTCATGATCGCATCACTGGCAGAAAAATCTTTTGAAGCATGATGCATTACCGCAGCTTTCATATCAGGGTGCAGTGCATTAAGTGTAAGAGATCTTTTCAGATGATCCCATTTCCGGATATAATGCCAGTTATTATCAAACCAGTAAAAATTCCCGGGAAGTATCCCCTGGTCTTTCATGGCATGAATTACTTTTCTTGTGGTTGATTCATCTGGCAGAAACCAACTGAGGAAACTGCAACTGTCGCCCTCCTCATCAGGTATTTTTCTGAATGTTATTTCCGGAAGTTGGGAAAGAATTTCTTTTAAAGCGTGGTGATTCTTCTTTTGTATGGACAAGAAGTCATCCAGTTTTCTGAATTGTGCCAAACCAACTGCAGCGTGTAATTCACTTAACCGGAAATTGTAACCAATAAATGGGTGCAGGTCGGCTCCCCTGTCGGTGCCTTTGTGATCATGTCCATGATCGCTGTAACCATCACTTGCAATATAAACATCCTCTCTATTTGTGATTATCAGGCCTGCTTCTGCACAGGTAATTGTTTTTACAAAATCAAAACTAAAGGTTCCGGCATCTCCGATCGTACCCAGCTTTTTTCCTTTATAAGAGCCGCCAAAACTCTGGCAGGCATCTTCGAGTAAAACCAGGTTATATTCTTTACAAATAGATTGCAATGCATCCAGGTCGGCCATACTTCCACACATATGAACAGGCATCACACATTTTGTTTTGGCAGTTATGGCATTTCGAACAGCTTCGGGATCCAAAGTAAGGGTTTCATCAATATCAACCAATACAGGTACAGCACCAACGCTTAACACAGCTTCAAAACTGGCAACGAAAGTAAATGCAGGCATGATTACTTCATCCCCATACCCTATTCCCAATGAACATAAAGCTGTAGTGAGAGCTGCAGTGCCACTGCTTACCAATTGGGCATATTTGCTGTTAAATTTTGATGCAATGGCTTCTTCCAGTTCCTTTGCTTTCCAGTTTCCTTTTCTGGCAGCATCAAAACCATAGCGCATCAGAATGCCGGTTTCCAAAACATCATTGACTTCTTTACGCTCTTCCTCTCCAAAAAATTCATATCCTGGCATGTGTATGATATTAATCGATTAATAAAATGATTTGGGAACAAAGGTAAAAAATGATCCTGTTTAATAAAAAAAATAAAAGGCCTGTAATATTACAGGCCCCTTTGTTGGTTATAGTTGGTTTTGGTATTAATTTTTAGACAACGATTGTACATTGTTATACAATTCTGCTGTGGCCAGTAATTTTTCTGATAAAGTCCCTTTATTTTTGTTGCTGTTGAAAAAGGCCAAAGCTTTTGAATTGTTCTTAACGATTTCATTCAATTGCTCTTTAGTGAAAGCGATGATCCTGCCATTGTCACCGGCCTGTATAAAATATTCGTCAACTGCAACTTGTCCATTATAATATTTTTTACAATAGACATTCAGATTCCCTTTTACAGTTCTGATCGCAAATCCCGGCAGGGTTTCAATGGCTACTGCATTTTGTCTTCCATTGCTGAAACTGTCCTGAGATATTGCAAAATGTTCCCCATTCTGGTAAGCGGCTATCTGTTTTGATCTGATCTTTAATTTACCATCCGCTAACAAGTGTGGTGCAGTAAACAGACCGGTTACCAGTTTGAGTGATTTAAAATTTTTAACTGTGCCGTCCTTGTATTGTACAAAACAAACAGCTGATTTTTTTGAATTTTCAAAATCTGTTTTGCGCTGTGTGTGCGAAATGGAATTATTTGCACATGAATTTAGCAGAATTATGCTGCATAACAGCATGGCTGTGGTGGATAGAGGTTTTTTCATCTGACAGGTTTTAATTAGGAATTAATCTAATAAACGCTATATCAAAACATATATTGCAAAATAAACTAAATTATTTTTCATTGCATTGGAACTGTTTTTTGTGGCAAATGATTATTCCTTAACCCATTGGGTCTTTTCTTCCAGAGGCCTTCTAGTTGCTTTTGCAGAAGGAACAGCTATGTATGCCAGATAAAAGAATCCCATTAATGTATCCTGATCTTCCAGGCCAAAATAATACTTAGCTTTTTCCAGATAAGTGATTCCTCCGGTTGTCCAATAACAACCAAGCCCGTAAACGGAGGCAGTCAGATACATATTCTGCACAGCACAGGCAACAGCTGCTACATCTTCTATTTCGGGGATATTTTTTGAAGTTGTGCGTTTCATACCGATTGAAATGATGTGTGAGGCCAACAAAGGAGTTGTCTGTAATTTTATATATTTTTCTTCTTTATATTGATCACCGGAAAGTTCCTGATACAATTTGCTTTGTATTCCGGCAAAAGTATGGATACCCTGCCCACTGAATACTTTAAAAAACCAGGGTTCCGTTTTTCCGTGATTGGGCGCCCAGGTTGCGTTGATGAGTATTTGTTTTACCAGTTCATCCGGTATTTTCTTTGAAACATCAAATTGAGAGGGAAAGACAGATCGCCTGTTTTTTACCAGCTCATTAAATTGTTCAGGAAGTATGTTCAGGGACATTTGATAGTGTTTACATTTATAAATAACTGTTCAGGGTGATTATTAATCAAGCAAAATAATTTACGATTCTCAAAAAAACAAAGCAGTTCAGCCATGATAAACTGTGGATTGTATGATCAGGCCATTACTTATTTTCAGCAACTCAGCAATCCTCATATCCATTTCTCCGGGTACTCTCCGGATATATTCCATAAAAATCTGGTCATCATCCACAAGCAGGTTTTCTAATTGATACCGCAGTCCGGGCAACCTTTCAAAAGCATCGGCCCACCAATCCATTAATTGCTGTTTCCCAATTATCCATCCCTTGGTTTCGGGTTTTCGCAATTTCAGTTTTGGGCTGTAATGAATTGCGTTTTCACCGTAAAGGCCTATCAGTTTTGCCAAATCATGTTCATTGAAAGCATTGATCCAATTCATTGCAATAGGTTTGTTAAATTCTTTTGTGTACATGATAATATCATTTAGAAATAGATAGATAGAATATCTTTGTATCTGAATTATTTTTTACCAGACAACAAATCAGTCTTGAAGTGTATCTGGCATACTATATCTAAAAGTACTATAACCTTATTAAAACGATGCTTAAAAAACGTATCCCCTTGTATGCGACAATTTTGATGACAGTTGCCGGAATGGCCATTTCCGCCATCATCGCTTTATCCATTCAAAACAGCAATAACCAATCAATAAAAGAAGAAGACAAATCTTTAAGCAGCTGCACACCAGAAATAAAAAGATTATCTGGGATGGAATTTACAAAGCCATTACTTTTTGCAGATATTTCTACTCAATCTGCCAGCTTGTTACCAGTTAAAAACCAGTTGGAAGTTCTGATCAATAATTATAAATTGTCTGGTACAATACAAACCGCTTCTGTTTATTTGAGAGAGTTGAACAAGTCTGAATGGATCTCAATCGGAGATTCTGAAAAATATTTCCCCGGTTCGCTTTTAAAAGTGCCCGAGTTGATCACATTTTTTAAAATGAATGAGAAAAATCCCGGATTACTTAATAAACATATCAGCTACAGCACCGCATTTAATTTACCAAAACAGGGATATTACCTTTCTAAAAGTATTGAAGTGGGTAAATCATATACTGTAAAGGAACTTTTATATTATATGATTGCCTATTCCGATAATAATGCCACGATGTTGTTAAATCAGCAAATGGATGTGGAAGTATTTAGAAAGGTGTTTACCGATTTAGGATTGCCTTCTCCTGATCTTACCAAACATGATATTCCGGTAACAGCCAAAGAGTATTCCTATTTTATGCGGGCATTATACAATGCTTCGTATCTGGATATCCGCGATTCTGAATTGTGTACAGAATTATTGAGTCACAGTGATTTTGATAAAGGCTTGTTGAACGGGTTACCTAAAAATACCAAAGTGGCTCACAAATTTGGTGAAGCCGGTGATGCTTCCGCTGCTCATTTCGGTGAATCGGGAATTATATATTTGAATGATTCGCCTTATTTATTGGTTGTTATGACTAAGGGAAAGGACAATAAATCTTTACCTGCTGTTGTAAGCGATATCTCGAAAAAAGTGTTTGAGATGATCCATCCGGCTTAAATTATTTCATAGCAACAGCAATTTTTGCAGCCAATGCTGCATTATTATGTATGAGTGCAATGTTGGCTTCCAGGCTTTCTCCTTTGGAATGTTCCGCAATATATTTTAATAAGAATGGTGTAACCTCTTTACCTTTTATATGCAGTTCAGCAGCTGCTTTTAAAGCCAGTTGAATAAAATGTTCAATAAGTACCGGATCTACTTCCTGTGATGCCGGCAATGGGTTGGCTATGAGAACAGATCCATTTAAACCCAATTCCCATTTCACAGAGATCATTTTTGCCAATTCTTCGGCAGTATCCATCCTTAATGGAGATGTAAAACCACTTTCCCTGGAATAAAAACTTGGAAAAGCATCCTGGCCATATGTAACAACCGGGATGCCCAGTGTTTCTAAATACTCCAATGTAAGCCCTATATCTAAAATCGATTTAACTCCGGCAGAGACAACTGCAACATTAGTACCTGCCATTTCTGTAAGGTCGGCAGAAATATCCATGGTATCGGTTGCTCCACGGTGTACGCCACCAATGCCTCCTGTTGCAAATATTTTTATGCCTGCCATGGATGCAATACGCATGGTTGCTGCAACCGTTGTAGCTCCCGGCAAACCTTTACTTATCACAAAAGGCATGTCACGAATGCTTACTTTCCAGACTTTTTTTTCTTTGGCAAAAAATGTTATATCCTCATTGTTCAAACCAACAAGGCATTTCCCGTCTTTTATAGCAATGGTAGCCGGTACAGCTCCGGCATTTCTTACTGCCGCTTCTACTGATAAGGCAGTTTCCATATTCTTCGGCCAGGGCATACCGTGAGATATGATCGTGGATTCAAGTGCTACTACAGGCATGTTGTTTTTCAACGCAGCTAAAACTTCCGGTTGAATATTCAGGAGATCAGGATTCATCTGTATAATATTTTTTAATCAGGCTGGATAATTTTTCTTTTGTTATATCTGGAGCTACAGCTCCCATTACCTGTAATACTTCTGCTGCCAGGCTGTGCCCTGCTTTTAAACATTCCAGTTCATCCCATTTCCAATAATGGGCTGCTATCCAGCCTGCCAATGCTGCGTCTCCTGCACCGGTGCTGTCGGTTATGGAAACCGTTGCAGCTTTCAAAGCAAGCTGTTTGTTTTCTGAAAACATTTCCGAACCTTTTTCTCCTTTTCTCAACCAGATGTTTTTTACATTGCTGTTGAGCAAATGCCGGATAACTTCCTGCTGGTTATGAAATTTGTTTTCTGAAAGGGATAACAATTCATCTTCATTGGGAGTGATCATGAATACTGAGTTTAAATCCAATGCAGCTAATTTTTTTGCTTTATCAACGGAAACCGGTTCAATGATGAATTTAATATTTTGTGGTTTACAAAATTCAGCTAACCATGAAATAGAATCAGCAGAAATATTGGTATCTGTGATGATCATTTCAGCTTTTGAAAGAACGTCTTTGTGCTGTTGTAAAAATGCAGGACTTATGTATTTGCTACAGGAATCGACTGCGGCTGCAATGAACATGCTGCCATCAGGATTCAGGATAGAAATATATTTTCCGGTCTGATCATCGACCCTTAAAAGCAGATCGGTATTTATCCCATTTTGAATACATTCATTTTGCAACCAGTCTCCATCGGAATCGCGACCGATCGCAGAAAACAATAGTACCGGGATCTTCAACAAAGCCAACTGAAAGGCAATATTTCTGGCAACTCCCCCTGCAGATCGTTTTAAGATTGCCGGATTTGATGTTTCTGTCTGAACTTCCTTGCTGCAGTAATATAATTCATCTACCATTGCAGCTCCGATACATATGACCCCTTTTGACATTGAACAAATATAATGAAACAAATATTCAACCATTGATAACTGTACTTAACAGAAATAGCCGTATTGAATAATCAGTAATACCAGGTTGTATATCTTAATCAAAAGCATACAATTTATTTTTTAGAATAACTACTACAAGGAATTCAATATTCTATTACGTTTAAAATAGTGATTTAACTATTAATATTTTTTGGATGTCTTATATATTTGCATGAATGCTAGTTTTTTATCTGACCAGCAGTTGATTTATATATTTTCTTATTATAGCCCATGTTCAGAAAACTAATTCCCCTTAATTACGCCCTACTTTTTGCAACAGTTTGTGTTGCAATCAGTTTTTTATTATTCTCCTTTATTGATTATCGCATTTGGAAACCGGAAGAAATAAAGGAACATTCGAAAAGAAACAATGAAAATGAGATTAAAAGATTGCCGGGTTTTACATTTACAAATCCATTACTGCTGATAGAAAAAACATCTGAATCTGAAAAAATGATGCCCGTAAAAAAACAGCTCGAAGCATTGATCAATGGATATCAGATGTCGGGGACTATTCAAAATGCCTCCGTTTATTTGTGTCAGTTAAACCAGGCAGAATGGATTTCGATTGGGGAGCAGGAGAAATATTTACCCGGTTCTTTACTGAAAATACCGGAGTTGATCAGTTTTTATAAGATGAATGAAATGGAACCCGGATTATTGAATAAAAGAATAACTTACAACAAAGCATATAATTTACCGGTGGAAGTGCATTTTAATTCCAAAAGTATTGAATTGGGTAAAACATATACTATTAAGGAATTGCTGCACTATATGATCGCATATTCCGATAACAATGCAACTATGCTATTGAATGAACAAATGGATTACGGGGTTTTCCAAAAGGTTTTTTCCGATCTTGGAATCCCGGTTCCGGACCTAACCAAAAATCAATTAACAATCTCAGCCAGTGATGTTTCCTTGTTTTTGAGAGCCCTTTACAATGCATCTTATCTGAATTCAATCGATTCAGAAACCTGTATAGAATTATTAAGCTATAGTGATTTTAAAATCGGGTTAATTGCCGGCTTACCGTTGAATACAAAAACTGCCAATAAATACGGGGAAGCCGGAGATGGAAATACATCTTATTTAAATGAAACAGGAATAATCTATATCCAAAATTCCCCATATCTCCTAACTGTTATGACCAAAGGCAGGGATCTTAAATTATTAACTAAAGTGATCAGCAATATTTCAAGTACAGTTTATACTTTTTTTAATTAGCATTATATTGTTGATATTTTTTTATTCTATTCCAGCCATGGTTTTTGAAACCCATAAGCATCAGTTATTTTCATAAATTCATATCAATTGGATCGTAATATTTTCCATTGAAACTATTACTGATATCGATTTTAGCAGCAATGTTCTTGTAGAAAATTTACTACATTGATTGTTTATATTATATTAC
>JBBKWV010000270.1:0-30910 GCA_037969135.1 Ferruginibacter sp. | reverse complement strand
AACAGCAATGATATAAAACCAGCAAAAGCATTAGAAGCACTCATAAACTGGCTTGAACACAGGAGCAAGAAACGACTTTTTACACAAACACAATTGTTGATCGTGCAGGGTTATACTTTCAAAATTGCAAAAGCACTTGTTACAAATTTTCATCAGCCACAATCTACTTTATTGTTATTGGTTTCGGCGGTTGTTGGAGATGACTGGAAAAGAATTTATCAATTTGCACTATATAATGACTACCGTTTTTTGAGCTATGGTGATGGGAATTTACTTTTCATATCATGATCAGCCCATTCAGCAGGAAATAAATTAAGGTTGAATGGTAACTGGTGTGCCCACTGGTATATATCCAAAAAGATCTTTCATTTCTGTGTATTTCACGGAAACACATCCATCGGTCCAGTTGTAAAAATGATCAATGGTCCACTCTTCTTCGGGCCTTGTTGCATGAATAGCAATACCATTTCCTATTTTAGACCCCTTGGGTAATATTCCTTTGGCTTTTCTTTCATTAAACCGTACATAACTATCATTATTGGGGTAGTCGAGTAACAATTCCGGGCCCCATTTGGGATGAATTTTTTTAAGTATCACTTTGAATTTCCCATTGGGTGTTCTTCTGTCGCCCTCACGCATTTTATCAGACAGATCTTTGCTGCCAAAAACAATGGGATATGTTGCATACCAACCTTCATCATCATATACTTTTAATTCATAATCACTTTTATCCACAATAATATAATATGGATTCTCATCCGTTTTTTTATCCAACTTCAGGTTTGTATGCTTTTTGACAACTGTTTTTTTACTGTTGGGTAAAAAAGCCATCAAAATAAAAACAACAACGAATACTGAGAATAGAACAGACAGGCGAAATTTCATCTCAAAAATATTTTTCTTTAATTCATCAAACGATATGCCACAGTATGATATTATACTGCTAAACATAACATTAACATTAAATATTGAATTGAAATTAAATTATTTTTTGATTCCAATCATAATAATATATGGGGCAAATTTTCTACCCAATAGCTTTACAGCGGCATTCAGTGATTTTTTGAGCAGCTTTCTGATCCCATTTTCGTACTCATTGTAAAAGCCGTTATATAATAAAATATCAAATCCGGCTGCATGATACATTGACCTGTATTTTTTTATTGATAATATCCTTTCTGTCCAGCTGCCATTTAACGGATTACAGGTATTGGTTCCCTCCGCGGGTATTACTCTTATACTGCCCGTTTCATTATATTGATCAACGGCCGTTAAGATATCCTGCTCATTCAATCCCCTGGTAGCTTTTGCCAATTCGATGATTTCATTTTCAGTTAACCGATCTGTATATTTCCGGATTATTTTTTCCCTGATCTTAATAAATGGTTCCAATGCCTGATCGCCAAATAAGAGATGATCTTCCGGATTACCTCCGGTATATTCATCCAATAACTGCATTTTTTGCAACTGTTTTACTTTGAAATAATTTTCGGGGTTAGACGCAGTGGTAAATACAGAAACAATCGAATCATTCATTAAATGAACATCCTGCAAAAATTCTCCGGGATCATAAATATGCTCAATAACGTCTGTGCCAACGATGGCATCCGGTAACTCATTTTTAAAAAAATGCTTAACCTCTTTTATCTCACCTGTAATAAACCCATCTACTTTAATTTTTATTTGGGTTGCCAGGTTTTGCGCTGCCAGAATAAAGTTGCTGTCCCTGTCATTAATATATACTTTATTGAAACCGCAGAATTTGGCAAATATCCCCAGCAATCCGTTTCCGGCACCATAATCTATCAATGTTATATTTTCCTTTTTTGAGACTGAATGCCTGGTAAGTTTATTTAATAAATCAGCATATATTTCCAGGTAATACGCTTTGTGTTGCAACAGATGAGAAAGGTATTTTTTGCAATAGATCTCCGTTGAAATGTCTTCAGGCAAAACCAATGCAAGCAATTGAGCAAATGACTCTATATATTTCTTAAAATTCTCTTCCTGCTTCATTTCAATGTAAATATTGAATTGCTAATTTACAGATTTAAGCAGCAGCCCGATAAACTAAAACCCCCGTTGCTTTAAAATAAATTTTATTGCGACGAGGGTTATTGAGAGAGAAGTTGATCTGTTTGTATTACCAGCTGCTAAGTCTTACTCCGAAGTTATAAGGCCGTATATCCATTTTTGTGCTTTTTTCATACATCGACTGGGGGCTGTATGAACCATAAACCCTGACAGGTCCGACTCCGATCTCTGCAACATAAGAAAACTTAAATTTCTCCAGGTCATAATCACCCTTATTCTTTAGTTTGCCAAACTCATCACTTATCTGTTTATTCCGCTGGCTGTATAAATACCCGATACTAACACCTGCACTGAAGCCAAATGCCGGTTTTTTATATTTTGGAGTGGTTGAAAAATTAAGCATAACCGGCACCGTTAAATAATCGGCAGCCAATTTATTTTTTGTAAACTTCACCACTGAATCTCTGTAAACAAACGGGCTGTTTGTCTGCATACCGGCACTGTATGGTATCAGCCCCCCTTCATTATAACTCAATAAAGAAGTTGATTTATAGCGATAGTTATTTAATTCTATTCCCAGGCCGTATTTCAGGTTTACATTTTTCTTAATCAGGTTTATGCGTTGCATGAATAACCAGATGTTTACATTGATGCTTTTGCCGGTACGTAATTTAAAATCACTTTTAGAGATATCCGGATATCCAGGCCTGTTTACCAGGTAACTGCCTGTGTTGGCATAATTAGTCTGGTCGTCATAATTGGAAAACCCAAAATCAAATATCCACCAGTTGGTACTGATCTTTGAGGACTGCTTCTTATTGAAATTATCTCTGTTTGATATAACAGAAGAGCTATCCTCCCATATTTTTTTACCCTTTTTGATTATGATCATGCTTCCGATCCGCAAAGTGTCATTTTTTCTTTTTACTTCAATGGTATCTGTTTGAGCCGTTGCGTTCAGGCATAAGAATACTGTTACAAATAAAATGTTTAGTTGTTTCATTTTTCTGAGTTTAATTGATTATTTATTTAAGAGCGATTTCAAAGCCGGCGATTGTAACGCCATTCCCTGTAATAATATTAGTGTTTCGTTCAATAGTTCTTTTTATTTTTCTGAATAAACCGCCAACCTTTGACCGCTTTATATCCTCTTCATTCATATAAAGGATCTTATTGTTGTTTACTGGTTCTGCCTCGTTTAAAACTGCAGTACTTGCATAACTGACAGGCATAGACGGAATAGAGTTATAATCTATAATAGCTGCGTTTGGTTTTGAAATCTTTTCTACTGTTAACCCTTTCATTGCAGGATCACCGGGCGCTTGATTTATTTTAACCATCGCAATGTTTTTATCTGTTACGTCCGGGGTGTTTAATTCGTTACTTTTTTTATTGTTAATGTTTTCCAAAGGAATTATTGCTGTTTTAATTTTATCTTTAATTACACCGATTTCTTTAGCGGCAACGATGTTGTTATCCCCGGCAGCCGGTTGCTTTATGGCTTTTTCATCCGGGTTATTCTTTACTTCATTTGGTTGAACGGTTAGTAAATCATCATTTGCAGTTGTTTGCGATGAGTCATACGCATTGCTTTCAGAAACATTGTTGCTGTTTTTTTGTTTTTCAGATGCAGGTATTTCCTTGTTGTTGGCTGTAGCATTTTCATCTGGCTTGTTTTTGTTCCATAGGGATATGCCTATGAACAATCCAGCAAATAATATAGCAGCGGCTACCGCAATTCTCAATAAACGAAAGCCAATTACACGGCCTTTTTCATGCCGGTATAATAAATGCTTATCTCTGAAAATTATTTTATCGCTCTTATTCAGTTTGGTTTTTTGCAAACTTTCCCACTCCTGTTTCAGTAAACTATCTGATGAAATTCCGGATTCAATTTTTGCAATTTCATTTTTCCCCAGCTCATTATCCAGATGCAGAAGAAGTTTCTCCTGCAAATCAAATGGAATGGTTTCCTTTTTATACAGCAGGTTTTTAGCATTAAAACTAACCGATTCAGCAGTTAAAGATGTTTTCAATAACATGTGTAACTCATGCTTCAGGTCGGCATGATCCATCACAAAAAGCTCAACAGCTTTTCTTACTGAAGCAGACAATTCATTGTCTACGTACAGCAAAAAAAATGTTTCGTAATTATGGCGGTTAATATTCATTAATAAAATTTAAAAATCTGTTGTTCATTTCTTACAGGGCAAAGAGAAACATGCTAAACGGCTATATTACATTTTCGGGCTTAACAATATAAGCCCTCAACTGCAGTCTTGCCCTGTGCAAATAGACTTTTACCTGGCTCTCATTTAAACCGGTTATTTCACCTATTTCTGCATAATTATATCCTTCGTAATCTTTCAGCATCACCAGGCTTCTCTGTGTTTCACTCAGTTTACCCAGTGCTTCATCCAGAATTCTTTTTGCCTGGAATTGCTGTTTATCTTTTCCCAATTCATTTTCAGCAAAATTATCTTTCAGTATTGTTCGTTTATTCTTTCTGATGAGATCGATCATCTGATGGTATGCTACTGTAAATAAATAGCTTTTGCATTTTTCATTATCGATCTGCAACCTGTTGATCCACATTTTTTCAAAAGTACCCTGCAACACATCTCTGGAATCTTCTTCGTGCCGGAGATTCTTCAGGATAAATCGATATACATTATCCGCATAGTTGTTTACACACTCATTATATTCTCTCTCAGTCATAAAATGATTAAAGCGATGCTATAAAATCATACAATTGAAGCTATTATACGTATGAACAATTAAAAAGTTACAAAAAAATAAAAATATTATGCCACCAGGTGGAAGATCCCCTGGGTTATAAAATTCCATGGGGAAACAGGAACACTGTTCTTTATTTCGTTCTTACAGGAAATTAAAGGAGCATTTACAGGTAAATTACAGTTTTCAGGAGATTCTTTGATGTTATTTTCCGCCATAATTAAACTTATACATATAAGTACAAGTGAACAAAACAGCAGCAATTCTTTTTTTATCTGCATAGCGGTCATTTAGAGTGTAACGAAAGTAAAAACTAAAAAGTTACAGGATGGTATAAATAATGTTAAACATTTATGAAATATGTCTGCTCATTGATTTAAACAAATTGCCCGGAGTTGGGTTAATACTCAGATTGAGTTATTAGTTTTGTAACGTATATTAACAGAATAAAACAAATAAATATGAATGCATCATTTGCAAACCGGGTTTCATCAGAATTGGAGGAGATCAGAACAGCAGGACTATTCAAGTCTGAGCGAATCATCAGCAGTGAACAGGGGGCAGAGATCATTGTTAATGGTAAGACCGTATTAAATTTCTGTGCAAATAATTATCTTGGATTATCCTCACACCCAAAAGTACTGGAAGCAGCCAAAAAGTACATTGATCTCCGGGGATATGGAATGAGCAGTGTACGTTTCATCTGCGGTACACAGGATATTCATAAAGAGCTGGAGAAAAAGCTTTCTGATTTTTTGGGTACAGAAGATACCATATTATATGCAGCTGCATTTGATGCCAATGGCGGTGTTTTTGAACCCTTGTTTAATGATCAGGATGCCATCATCAGCGATACACTTAATCATGCTTCCATCATAGATGGCGTAAGGCTTTGCAAGGCACAACGCTACCGGTATGAACACAACAACATGAACGACCTGGAAGAAAAACTCAAAGAGTCGGCCGGATTGCGAAGCCGTATCATTGTTACAGATGGATCATTTAGTATGGATGGCACCATTGCCCAGCTTGATAAAATATGCGATCTGGCAGATAAATATGATGCCATCGTTATGTCTGATGAGTGTCATTCCTCGGGATTTTTGGGAAAAACGGGTCGTGGCACCCATGAATACAGAAATGTAATGGGCCGGATAGATATCATTACAGGCACTTTGGGTAAAGCATTGGGTGGCGCCAGTGGCGGTTTTACTTCCGGGAAAAAAGAGATCATTGAAATGCTGAGACAGCGCAGCAGGCCCTATCTTTTCAGCAATACAGTGGCACCCAGTATTGTAGGTGCATCAATAGCCGTTTTGGATATGCTCAGTCAGACCACTGAACTGCGTGACAAACTGGAGAGCAATACAAAATATTTTCGTTTAAAAATGACTGAAGCTGGTTTTGATATCAAACCGGGCGACCATCCCATTGTGCCCATTATGCTGTATGATGCCGTGGTTGCACAAAATTTTGCATCAAAACTTTTGGAAGAAGGCATTTATGTTATCGGATTCTTTTTCCCTGTGGTTGCAAAAGGGCAGGCACGTATCAGGGTGCAATTAAGTGCTGCCCATGAACAACGGCATCTGGATAAAGCCATCGCAGCATTCACAAAAGTGGGAAAGGAACTCGGTGTTTTGAAATAAATATTCGGCAACCTGCATGATTGTTGGGTATAAATTTAAAAATACTGTTTAACGTCAACAGGTTGTTGAATGCATAAACAAAGTTGAAAGCATAACTTCGTGACTGAGTATGTTTCAGTAAACTATCCATGCTCAAAATGTCCTTATTATATTACGGTTTGGTGATCGCAAACAAAAAATGCTTTTATTACAAAAGTTGTTTATAAAATATTTACATGTCAGAGACTTCAGAATTGTTTAATGCAAAAAGCGCTATTAAAGCAGCCGACCTGGAACACAGGCGGAAAATAAATTTCAATATCGGAAAATACAATGCTGCTGTACCACAGGGGAAAACACAATTTGAAAATGTAAATCTTGCCCGTGAAAGAGCCAAAAACAGCAAGTGGCGTGCAATTGAAACACTGGACCAGCAACTGGAAGAATTTGAACTGAATTTTACAAAACGGGGCGGAGTAGTTTTTTGGGCAGAAAATGCCGGGCAGGCAATTGCAGAGATCCTGAATATCTGCAAACAGAAAAATTGCAAAACTGTTGTAAAGAGCAAGAGCATGGTTACGGAAGAAATTCACCTGAACGATGCTCTTGAAAAAAATGGCATTGAAAGTATAGAAACAGATCTGGGTGAATACATTCAACAATTGGATGGCGAAGCTCCTTATCATATCGTAACACCGGCTATGCATAAAAGCAAGGAGGATGTTGCCAAACTTTTTGCAGACAAACTGGGTACTGATCCAAAGCTCAGTCCTGAAGAACTTACATTGGTTGCAAGAAATATTTTAAGAAAAAAATATGTAGAAGCCGAAGTGGGAGTTACCGGTGCCAACTTTATCATCAGTGATATTGGTGCCATTGCCGTTACTGAAAATGAAGGGAATGCCAGGCTGAGTTGTTCTTTTCCAAAAACACATATCGTAATTGTTGGTATTGAAAAAATGATCCCGACCGTTACAGATCTTGCATTATTCTGGCCTTTGCTCAGTACTTTCGGTACCGGCCAGAAGCTGACTGTTTATAATACCATCATCGGCGGGCCCAGACAAAAAAATGAAACAGATGGTCCGGATGAAATGATCGTGATTCTCCTGGACAATGGCCGTACCAATATTTTAAAGAACCCCAAACAAAGAGAAAGCCTTTATTGCATACGTTGCGGAGCCTGCCTGAATGCCTGCCCTGTTTACAAGAATATTGGCGGACATGCCTATGGTGCAACATACAGCGGCCCGATCGGCAGCGTAATTACACCACATATGCAGGGCATGGAAGATTTTAAACATTTAAGTTTTGCTTCTTCCTTGTGTGGCAATTGTACAGAAGTTTGTGCTGTAAAAATCAATCTGCATGAATTACTGCTGGAAAACAGGGAAGAATCTGTAGAGTTGGGACATACCACTTTTACAGAAAGAATGGCATGGAAAATATGGAAATTAGCCAGTACAAAAAGAAGCCTGATGAATATGGGCAACGGAAACCTGAAGAACAAGATCGTTAATGGCCTGTTTAAGGATTGGAAAAAAAACCGTGGTGAATTAAATTTTAGCACAAAAACTTTTAATCAGTTGTGGAAAGAAAGAAAAAATAATTAATCAATATAAATTGATAATTACCGTAAGGGCCGGCTGATTATTAATTGATCTACAATGATCCTGATATATTCTCATACCAGTTCTCACCGATTGCAGTTCATCTGCAAATTTATTTTTCTTGAACAATTGGGTATTACCCACAGTATAACTTTGGATTCCGAAGGCTTTAAAAATCATGAAGGGCCTAAGATCAATTACAGTGAACTGGTCTTTCCAGATGCTTGTAATCTGAAAAATATAAGCTTGCTGTTTGAAAATGATATCCGGGTTATAAACCCCGAATGTTTTGAAATAAATAATTATAAGGCTTTTTTCAAAACAAACGATTCAGGATATCCATTCGATATTTTTGCTGCCAGTTTTTATTTGTTAAGCAGATATGAAGAATACCTGCCGCATGAGCTGGATATGTACGGCAGATATGCACATGAAAATTCATTGGCGTTTAAAGAAGGTTTTCTGCATCAACCACTCATAAATATCTGGATAAATGATTTTTACATTTATTTGAAAACAAATTTCCCTGCATTAAACATAAAAAAAACACCCTTCGCTTTTCTTCCAACTTACGATATTGATATTGCCTATTCTTTTAAACACAAAGGTTTACTGAGAAACCTTGGGGGATTTATTAAATCACCCTCTTTGGAAAGGCTTACTGTATTGTCTAATTTAAAAAAAGATCCTTTCGACAGTTATGAATTTCTGGATCAGCTCCATGTTGAATATGACCTGAAACCGATCTATTTTTTCCTGGTAGCAACAACAGGTAACCTCTATGATAAAAATATTTCTCCCTATTCAAACGCCATGTGGCAATTGATAAAAAGACATACAAAAAAATATGGTATCGGATTGCATCCTTCCTGGAGGAGCAATAAAAATATGTCGATCTTAAAAAGAGAAAAAAAATTACTGGAAACGGCTGCATCCATTCAGATAAACAGATCAAGGCAACATTATATCAAATTTTCGTTGCCCGAAACTTTTGAAAACCTGTCACAATCTGGCATTGAAAATGATTACAGTATGGGTTATGGCAGTATCAATGGATTCAGGGCATCTGTTGCATCTTCTTTTTTCTGGTACAACTTAAAAACAGAAAAAATGACCTCAATGCGTTTGCATCCATTTTGTTTTATGGATGCCAATTGTTTTTACGAACAGGACATGAATGCATCAGATGCTTATGATGAGATCATGTATTACCAGAATGTTTGCAAAAAATATAATGGGCTTTTCATCAGTATTTTTCACAATAATTTTTTAGGTACGGATAAATCTTTTTCCGGATGGAAGGAAATGTATGCAAAGTTTATATCTCAGGTTCAAGGATAGAAGCCGTCTTTTTTCTGATACTGTAATTGACCAGGTAAACACCAATTAGTGTTACAACTGCTCCCCATAAAATATTGATCGTCAGTTTTTCATTCAATATCATTGCAGCCACAACCATTGCCACCAGCGGATTGATATAAGCATATAATGATGAAACAGCTGCCGGTAGTTTTTTCATAGAATAAATAAAGGCAATAAAACTAACCAACGATCCAAACAATACCAGATAGGTTATCACCAGCCAGACCTTTAAAGATATTTCCATCAACGGAACAGTTGGCTGGCTGCTTTCAGCCATGATCACCAGTATCAATGAACTGATCAGCATCTGCCAGCCGGTACCGTAATATGGATTTATATTGGCCCTGTTTCTTGCAATGAACACGGTTCCAAAACTCCAGGAAAGCATGGCAATTACAGATAAGGCAATTCCGATGATGAAAGAACTGCTGTTGTCTGAAAAAGCATTTTCATAAAAAACGATACCCACTCCGGCAATCCCGAGAAACAACCCCAGAAAAGTAAGGATATTCATTTGTCTTTTTTTGAAAAATATCCATTCAATAATTACCACACTCAGGGGATACAATGCCCCGATCAATGCACTGAGTCCGGTGGGGATGAATTTTAAACTCCAGGTGCTGAGTCCGTTTGCAAATACAAACATCAGGATCGACATCACAAATATCCAGCGAAATTGTTTCCAGGTTGGAAGGGTTAATTTTTTAAACAGCATAAAAAAAAGCACCAGGCAAACTCCGGCAATAAACTGGCGTATATATGCCATTTGCAGGGCCGGTATCTCATTTACACCGATCTTGCTGGCCACCCAGGTTGTGCCCCAAACAAAACTTGTTATGAGCAATGCCAGGTATCCTTTTACTTTTTCATCTGTTTTATTCAATACCCGCATGAAAAAAATATGTTTTAAGAATTTGCCTTCGTTTTGCTCAGGCCAGTGACATGTTTACTTTATTAACAATTAAATACATTAATGCCTGAAATGCCGCATTCCGGTAAGAACCATTGCCAGATCATTTTGTCTGCAGTATGCAATGGTATCTGCATCCCGGATCGATCCACCCGGCTGTATAAATGCAACAACACCCGCTTCATGTGCAATTTTTACACAATCATCAAACGGAAAAAATGCATCGCTTGCCAAAACTGCATCTATCAAATCAAAATTAAATTGTTTTGCTTTTTCAATGGCATTCCGTAAAGCATCTATTCTGCTGGTTTGTCCGCATCCTTTACCAACCAATTGTTTGTTTTTCACCAATGCAATGGCATTGCTTTTAAGATGTTTACAAATAATATTGGCAAAGATCATATCAGGCTTTTCTGTTTTTGAAGATGCTCTTCCCCCGGTTTCATTCCACTCTGCATAATTGCCTTCATCCAAACCCTGCTGCAACACACCATTCAATATGCATTTATATAGTTCCCTGCTTTCGGGTTGGGACTTCAGTTTTAATAATATCCTGTTCTTTTTTGTTTTCAAAATTTCCAATGCAACTGCTTCAAAAGATTTTGCAATCAGTACTTCAAAAAATATTTCATTGATCGCATTTGCCGTTTCAACATCTACTTCCCCATTGCAAATCAATACACCGCCAAATGCGCTTTCCGGATCACCGGCGAGTGCAGCATCCCAACTTTCTTTGATCGTCTTTCTGCTGCTGATACCACAAACATTGGTATGCTTAATAATGGCAAATGTGGTATCATTGGTATCAAACTCTTTGATCAATGCCATTGCAGCATCTACGTCTACCAGGTTGTTGTAAGAAAGCGTCTTCCCGTTTAACTGATCGAACATTGCGGGCAGATCTCCATAGAATACAGCTTCCTGTTGTGGATTTTCACCATAACGCATCGGCACAGGATTGGTAACCGATTCTAAAAAATACAATGCAGTTGCCCCTTTTTCTTCTTTGCTGTTTTGTTGAAAATATTTTGCAATCGCTACATCATAATTTGCCACGATCTCAAACGCCCTTCCTGCAAAATATCTTCTTTGATCAATTGACGTTTCTCCTTTTTGCTCTGCAAGTAAATTCTCCAGCATACTGTATTCCTTTTTTGCTGCAACAACCAACAGATCATTGAAATTTTTTGCTGCAGCACGAATCATGGAAGGTCCGCCGATATCTATTTTTTCGATGATTAGCCTTTCATTTTCCTCATCATTTTCCCCCGTTTGAAAAGAGGAACTGTTCACAGATTTCAAGGTTTCTTCAAATGGATAGAGATCTACAATTACCAGGTCGATCTCCGGAATATGATATTCCTCCATCTCCTTCAAATCGGTTTTATTATCTCTCCTCCCCAGGATCCCCCCAAAAACTGAGGGGTGCAGTGTTTTAACCCTTCCTCCCAAAATAGACGGGTAAGAAGTTAATGATTCTACCGGAATACAAGGCACTTTCAGGTCCTCAATAAATTTTTGAGTTCCACCAGTGCTGTAAATAGTAATGCCCAGGCTATGTAGCTGGCGAATAATATTCTCCAGGCCATCCTTATAAAAAACAGAAATGAGTGCTGATTGTATTTTTTTCATGATCCCTGATAGCTGCCTGCCGGCCAATTTAAAGAAGTTGAAAAATGCTTTATATAAACTAATCAATATTTAAAACAAATGCGCCTTGCTCAGGTATTGAAAAGCATGGCAAAGCTAATGCTAAGCATTCTTTTTTCCATTTGGCAATTTTCCACAAACTGTTAGAAGAATCAAAAACAATGACCGAAGGCCTGATGGCATTGAAGATGCCCGCTATATTAAGGTTTGGATTTTTTGAAATAAGCAATACATCTGTTCTGAATTTATTCTCCAGGGGCTTGTATTGAATGCCTGTATCTATGATCATGATCCCCTTGTTATAAAACTGCCAGTAATTATTTTGGTGAGACAGTCCATTCAGGGTTTTTCTTTTTTTACTTACACCCAGGTTGATATGTGCAGGTTTTAAATGGAAATTGTGCAATAATCCATCCTGCAATAAAATACTATCCCCCAAAGTATAATATGTATCGCCGGCAATGAAATCAACCGCCTGATGTTGAGGTACATCATAAATAACCAGTTTTTTTTGTTGTGCCGTTTTTATTTTAGCAGACATATGCAAAAACGAAAAAGCAATAAATGCCATCAAAGATATTTTAAGTCCCTTTTTTTTATTATCCAGCAACCAGAAACAAAAAGAAAATATACAGATATATAATAGCCAGGTCGTAAATATATTTGAGTATATATTATCCCACAGGGAAAAGGAAAGGCCATTGCAGGTTTCAATAATAAAATTCATTGACCATACAAGTATCCCTACCAGTTTTCCTGTCAATATCGAAATAAATGGAATCCACGAAAATGAAATTAAAAATATCTCAGAAAATAAAATAACTGTAGAAAGGGGGACAGCAAAGAGGTTTGTCAATAAAAACAAATTGGGAAACTGGTGAAAATAATAAATACAAACCGGAAATGTGATCAGTTGTGCCGACAGTGCAACCGAAGCCATGCTCCAGGTATAATTTAAAAGCGCATTCTTTAAATACAGCAATTGATAAATGGGGCGTTGCAACCATACGATCCCAAACACTGCCAGGTAACTAAGCTGAAATCCTACATCCCATAAAAAATAAGGGTTAAAACTCAGCAGCATAAATGCAGAAGCTGCCATTGAATTCAAAATGGAAGATTTTTTAAAATAATTTTTTCCGATTACAATACAGGTAAACATCACTGCACTTCTTAAAACTGAGGCCGAACCTCCGGTTAACAAAGCGAAAAACCAAAGACAAAATAATATCATCAACATTTTTAATACCCGGGATCTTTTTACAAGAGGAACCCTTTCAAATATCCAAACAAGCATAACATAAATCAAACCAAGATGTAAACCCGAAATGGCAATGATATGAACCACGCCTGTATTGCTGTATGCCTGTACCAGGTCTTTATCCAGATCTTCCTTGTATCCAATCAATAATGCTTCGGCTATTCCTATTACATTTTTATCATCGGGCAAATATTTTTGTAATACATCAATAACATATTTGCGGGCAGAAAAAAGAATGGTCAGGAATGGATTTGTCTTTTTATTTTGCAATAAAACAAAATCATTTTCCTTCAAATAAACATTGTGAAATATTTGTTGAAATGCAGCATATCGTTCATAATTAAATGCTCCCGGATTTCCCGAATTCCTGATTTGCTGGAGTGGCTTGTTCAACAAAATCATATCCCCATAATGAATAGATGAAGCAACACTGTCTTTGGAAAAATAAAGCAACATTTTCCCTGTATATCTAACCAGCATTCCATTAACAAAAAAGCCATTAACCTCGCCAACTGTTTTAAAAGATTTCGGCTTTTTCGTAAGTGGTTCTGCAATTTTTATCAACAAAATAGTACTGTCGCGATACTCCTTTCCGAACCAATTTGTATCATTCCGGATATCCTTATGCCAGGTAATCAACATTGCGAACATTGTTATTAATATCTGCATAGTAATTCCCCTGAATGCCTGCCATGTATACCGGAATTCAATGGGCAATAAAGAAAATAAAGTATAAATAAGCAGGAAGGCAACAAGCAAATAAATGATAACATGTAAAGAAAAAGACCCATACCACTGTAATATTATCCCGATGATGAATGGCAATAATATTCTGCAAAATGGAGCAGCTTTCCAAATGGGTATGCGGTACGGTTGCATAAGCTAATGTATGTATTCACAATTGCAGATTCAAATTAAAAAGGCGTTGAAACCCTCATATAATCAGGCGTTTTTTCTTCCGCCAAAAGGGTAATTCATAAAAAAGAATATTTTATTTAACAGATCTGTATTAAAGCAGGTTTCAACAATCTGAAATTTCAAACTCCCTTAAATTGAGTCATGTTTCATTATGATTAAAGTCATAATAAAAATCCGTAAACATTAGCAACTTTGCCCTTATGCAACTGTGGAAAAATATCATCAACCGCCCTTCCTGATTTCTGTCCCTCCCGTTTATTCTATTCAATCCTACCAAATTTTACTACAGAAAATAATTAATATATGCACACTATCATTGAACCGTTCAGGATAAAATCCGTTGAACCCATATACTTCAATACCAAAAAAGAAAGAGAAATAATTATAGAAAGATCTTTTTACAATCCCTTTCTGATTAATTCCAATGATGTACTGATTGATTTGCTAACGGACAGCGGTACCAGTGCCATGAGCAGCAATCAATGGGCCGGCATCATGAAAGGGGATGAATCCTATGCGGGCAGTCCGAGTTTTTATCATTTCAGAGATACGGTTCAGGAAATAACCGGTTTATCCTATATTATACCAACACACCAGGGAAGGGCTGCAGAAAGAATTCTTTTTGAAATTTTAGGTGGAAAAGAAAAATACTTTGTGAGCAACACCTTGTTCGATACAACGCGGGCTAATATTGAATTTTCCGGTGCCGAAGGCGTTGATCTGATTTGTGAAGAAGGGAAACATCCGGCCATCCCTGCTCCATTCAAGGGGAATATGGACATTGCATTGCTGCAGAAATTCATCGTGGAAAAAGGCGCTGAAAATATCCCGTTGGTTATCCTTACTGTTACCAATAATTCCGGAGGCGGGCAGCCGGTGAGTATGCAGAACATCCGTGAGGTAAAAAAAATCTGTGTAGAAAACAATATTCCACTTTTTATTGATGCCTGCCGCTTTGCAGAAAATGCCTGGTTTATCAAACTGCGTGAAGAGGGATATGCAGATAAACCCGTTTTTGAAATTGTAAAGGAACTTTTTTCTTATGCCGATGGCTGTACCATGAGTGCTAAGAAAGATGCTTTTGCCAATATCGGCGGATTTCTTGCCATGAACAGCGAGAAACTGGCGATGCAATGCAGAAACCTGCTCATCATTACGGAAGGCTTTCCCACTTATGGCGGACTGGCAGGCAGAGATCTGGAAGCCATTGCCATCGGATTAAAAGAGGTAATGGAAGAAAACTATTTACAGTACCGGATACGCAGCATTGAATACCTCACAGAAAAACTGGTAGCAGCAGGCGTTCCGGTAATGCAACCCGGTGGTGGCCATGCAGTATACCTGGATGCAAAAGATTTTTTACCCCATATTCCGATAGATCAATATCCAGGTCAGGCTTTGGCTTGTGCTTTATATTTAGAAGGTGGAATCAGGTCTGTTGAAATTGGATCTCTGATGTTTGGGAAATATGATGCTGATGGAAAATTGATCCCGGCACAGTTGGAATTGGTTCGACTGGCTATCCCCAGAAGAGTATACACCCAAAGCCATATTGATTATGTAGCTGAAGTGATCATTGAAGTCTTCAAAAACCGAAACAGGATAAACGGTTTAACCATTATTGAAGAAGCACCAGCGCTCCGGCATTTTACAGTAAAACTAAAACCCCATAACTAAAAATATTTTTGATGAAAAATTTAAAAAGAAGCTGGGCCGAACCCTACAAAATGAAAATGGTAGAACTGTTGAAAATGACAACAGCTTCTCAAAGAAAAAAAGCATTGACTGAAGCCGGTTATAATACTTTCTTATTAAAATCGGATGATGTATATATTGATCTGTTAACAGACAGCGGAACTTCTGCCATGAGCGACCGGCAATGGGCTGGCATGATGATGGGTGATGAAGCATATGCAGGCAGCAGGAATTTTTATCACCTCGAAGAAGTTGTAAAAGATGTTTATGGTTATAAATATCTTATTCCAACTCACCAGGGCCGTGGCGCTGAAAATATCCTTTCTAAGATATTAATTAAAAAAGGAGATATCATTCCGGGTAATATGTATTTCACCACCACCCGTTTACATCAGGAACTGGCTGGTGGCAAATTTGAAGACATCATTATTGATGAAGCGCATGATCCTGAAAATGAATTTCCCTTTAAAGGCAATGTAGATTTAAACAAGCTGGAGATGCTGATAAAAAAACACGGTGCAGCAAAAATTCCCTACATCAGTATTGCAACCAGTGTAAACATGGCCGGCGGACAACCGATCAGCATGAAAAACCTGAAAGAACTCAGGGCCTTCACTAAAAAACACAAGATCCGCATCATACATGATATGACCAGGGTTGCAGAGAATGCATACTTTATTCAACAAAAAGAAAAAGGCTATGAAAAGAAATCAGTGAAAGAAATAGTAAAGGAAATAAATTCTTTTACTGATGGTTGTACCATGAGTGCAAAAAAAGATGCCCTTGTAAATATCGGAGGATTCCTTGCTGTTAATGAATGGGATATTTTTGAAGAAGCCAGGAATATGGTTGTGGTTTATGAAGGATTGCATACATACGGCGGTCTGGCAGGAAGAGATATGGAAGCTATGGCTATTGGTATTGGTGAAAGTGTTTGTGATGATCATATCAGGGCAAGGGTTGGACAAGTAATTTATCTGGGCAATAAAATGATGAATTACAATATCCCGATAGTGAAGCCGATTGGCGGGCATGGAATTTTTGTGGATGCCAAAAAATTTCTTCCACATATACCACAGGATAATTTTCCGGCACAAACGCTGGCGGCAGAACTTTATCTTGATGCCGGGGTAAGAACCATGGAAAGAGGAATTGTATCTGCCGGAAGAAAAGCAAACGGCGAGAATTATTATCCCAAATTGGAGTTGGTACGGTTTACCATTCCACGCAGGGTGTACACACAGGCACATATGGATGTGATTGCTGAATCAGCTGCCCATGTTTATGACCGCAGAAAAAAGATCAAGGGAATGAAGATGGTTTATGAGCCGAAGTATTTACGATTTTTCCAGGCTAGATTTGAAAAACTGTAGGGTTTTAGCCAAGTAAATATGCAACGCCACTGTTAACCGGCTTGCATAGATCACTTACTTTTTTTTGCCTGCACATTTTTTCAAAAAGGTCTCTTACGGCTTTGTAATCATCATGTATCGGACATGGATGTGTGGCAGAACATTTACTTAAACCCAAACCGCATTGATTAAAAACATCTTTTCCGTCAATGGAAACCACAATATTGATAACAGGTTGATTGATTTGTTTGGCAGTGATATAAAATCCGCCGGTTGGTCCTTTGGAGCTGTTGATCACTTTTTCTTTTACCAGAGTTTGCAGCATTTTCCCTACTGAGTGTTCGCTGGCATTGATATATTCGGCAATTTCTTTTATTCCCGCCTTCTCTCCAGTTTCATATTTAGATGCCAGGTAGATAACGGCTTTTATGGCTGTTTTACAAGTAAGGCTGAGCATTTACATTTCATTTAAAAAGTCCTTTCCCGCTTCCGAAATCATTTCATGATTCCATGCCGGGTCAAACTTTAGATCAATAATTGGTTCATAATCCGGGTAACCCCATTTCAGATTTTCTCTGACTGCATTTGTAATTGATTCACCCATCGGACAAAATTGGGTGGTCAATGTCATGCTGCAATATAGCTTCATTTTGGCTTCATCAAAATCAATTTGATAGATCAATCCAATCTCCGGATCCATTACATTTTGCAATGCAGCAAGAGCAATGGTAGTTTTATTATTTGAAATAACATTTCAGTTATATAAAACCGAAGATATCAGGAACAGTAAATTTTATAAAAACTTTTATGACTGAACAAATTATTCAGGTTGTCTTTATTCAAAATAATGCGGAAACAGGTTAACCTGTGTTTCCAGTTCATGTAAAATGGTTGCTGCATTTTCGGTTGAAGTTGTTTTACCCAGCTCTTTAGTTTTTTCCATCAATGGTTCCAGCCATACATGTAATGCATCGTGGTCTGCTCCCTGCATTTTACATTCAGAAACCATTTTGTTCAACCCAGCCTGTAATGCAGTTGAAGTTTGCAGATAATCTGCCGGACTTTCAGTTTTTGCAGCGGCAATAATGGTTTGCAGGTTTACTGCATTTACCATCGTTGTAGAATCAGCCTTCCATTTAGCGCCGCTATTTAAAACCATTCCCGGTACTTTTTCTGTATGATCATGTTGTTCTTTGGCAGGTTCGGAAGTTGCATTGCTATCATGTCCGCCAGGTTCGTTACATGCCATCAAACTACTTGTAACGAATAGTATTCTCCATATTTTTTTCATATAATTTAAATCGCTTGTTTTTCTATTTCCAGCGCTTTAGGAAACAGGATGTTATTTTCAAGATGAATGTGCAAATGCAGGTCTTCCTCAAATTCGTCAAGCATCTTATACAGTAAACTGTAACTGGCACATGCTTCCGCAGGTAATGTATAATTCTGCGTTAATTTCCTGATGTCTTCCAGGTTCTTTCCTACCATTTCGTGTTCCAGTTCCATCATGTTGATGGGGTTTTGTACGGTACCAAAATGAGCAGCCTGCAGGGGTTGTGTATTTTTTTGGGCAGCAACCAGGGATTTGATATAAGGGAATAAAACTTTTTCTTCTTTTATCATATGTGTTGTTAATTCCGCATTGATATCTTGTACCAATTGGTTGATACGCACCAATTCAGGATGCTGCATTCCATGCACATTTTTAACTTTATCTGCATAGGTAAGCAGATCAGGTAAGGTTTTAATTACGTAACTGTGATGCGTGTTAACGATATAGTCGGCCAAAAAATCCGGGCTCCAATCGTTGTATGGTATCGGACGGGATGTTGGCATTTTATCTGCTGCCTTCAATTCCTGTTCAACCTTGGTTACATCCAATCCTTTTTCTGCGCAAGCCTCTTTCACGGTCTTCTTTCCACCACAACAAAAGTCTAATCCATATTTTTTAAATACCTGTGCCTTCCGAAGATCTTTGGTAGCGATCTGCCCCAGGGTTTCTTCATTTTCACCGGTTATGCGTTTTGTAATGCTTACGATCCACCACTCCGGACCCTGCTCCTGGTATTCCCAGGTAAAAATATTACCTCTTTCGCCCAACAATTGATAATACAGTGGTTTAGGGTCATGGTCGTTGTGAATGGTTAAACTCTCTCCTTCTGCCAGTTCATCAAAACGGACAAAAATAGTGGGGTGCTTTTGTCTGGGTTCCAAAAGTGTTACGTTGAGGATATTTTCTGCTGTTGTCGTTTGCATGAGTCAAATTTTTTAGATTAATTGATAGAACAAAGGTATGGATTTTTTATATATAAAAGTATTTATTTACTTTTATTAACGAGTTTATGATAATACTTCCAACTGTATAAGGCAAATGGAAAAAAGAAGGCAAAACTAAAATCACAGTAAAAGCTGACTCCCCCTGTCTGAAGAGTCAGCTTTTCCGTTTATTCACTTATGAAGGGATATTGAAAATTCAGTAATTCTAATTCCAGTTCAGCATTATTTAAATCGTTGGTAAACTGTTTTTCAATGTTGAGGGATAAGCAAGGCAGGCTGTAATAATAAGAAATCCCATTCCTGATATTCTGATAATAAGTTGTAAAATATTTTTTCATACTGATCAACAGTTCGGAGCCAAACCCCTCTTCCAGTTTTTCTTTCAGATAATATATATATAATCTCAATTCGGCAATGAACATGTGTGGCCTTTCTGAATTGGTAACTAAATTTTCTCTGCCATAAATATGATCAACCATTTTTTGTAAAGAAACCAGGTTTGAAAAATTCACAATATTGGGTCCCGGACAAACATTCACTGCAGTCAGATTCTTGATCATCGTTTCTGAATAGTTAATAGCCGCGGCATTGCTTAATCCAATACATAAGCATTCCTTATCAAGCACTTCGGTTAGTTGTTTTTGGTAAACCGGTTCAGCTAAATTGAGTGATTGTAATTGTGCAATCTTTAATTTTTGATATTTTCTGGAGGCAGTACAAATCGGCTCTTTGGTAAACTCAGTATTAAAGGCCAAATGCTTTTCGGTACAGGGGCTGCCTGGTTTACCACTGGCGATACGTGCATTTTTTTCTTTATCTGCACTGGTGCCTTTCAGATAATGAAAACCAATGCCGAAAGGAGAGTTTTTACTCAATACAATATCCTTCTGTTTGGCGGCACACAATAATTTTAAAGTTTCATCATCAACAGTTGTAGCTTCTGGTACCAATAAAAAAGGGGTGCCCCAGCCAGTGCTGGCAATATTATAATGGCCAAGTAAAAAATCAGCCTCTTCATGAGTGCCTATTCCTCCCTGTACCGTTACGATCAGTGGGGGAGCATAAACAAATTTTCTTTTTGTTTTTTGAAAAAGTGTTTTATTATAAATTTCAAAAATCGTATCAATCAACTCCTGCCTTTTTAATTTGAACTCCTCCAGTATAGGCCCCAAAAGGTATCCATCAGTTGCAAAAGCGTGCCCCCCGCAATTCAATCCCGACTCGATCCTGAACTCACTTACCCAAATACCTTTTTTTGCCAGGTATTTTCCCTGTATTAAAGCTGAGCGGTAATCACTCACTTTAATCACTACTTTTTTAGTAAATGCTCCGTCATTATTAACATCAAAAGCTGTACAGCTTTCCAGATAATTATATAACCTGAGATTGGTTCCCGCAGAAAAAATCACGGATGAATTTTTCAATTCACTATTCGCATAACCTCTGAGTGCGGCTACTGCATCCGAGCCGTCTTCAATTAACTCACCTGCTTTATTAAAATTATTCCGGTCTGTCTTGGTCATGATGTTTACATCAATACTGCCCGGTAGAATTTGTGTCCGTAAATATTTTTCCAGTAATTCCTTCTCAATTACGGTATCAGTCTTCATCATTTGGTTATACAAATGTTTCAGTTTGCTGTCTTCAGGCAGCATTTCAAAGTACTTCACTATTTCGGACCCTTTTTCAAAAACGGCATGTTTAATTTTCTCAACCTTCTCCTGTACAATTCTATTTACCAGGTTAAGGTAATCAGTAATTCTTTTGGCTCTAAAATCATCTTCATGTGTAGAGATCGGTTGATATTCAAGTCCAACAGTTGGGTAATAATGCTTTCGCATCATTTCTATCAACCTGTTTTCTACAATGGAGATAACAGATGAAATGCCATATGGAGCAACTTTTACAGGAGTATCTATGGTATAGGCTAAGCCCATCACGGGGATATGGAATTTATGAAGCGGGTTATTGTACATGTAATTATTTAAGTATTGATGAAATTGGATTAAAAGTTATATTAACCTCTTTGTACTTTTTTTATTTTTAATTATTTTTAATTCAAATTGATATCGGTCAGTTTACCCTCTCGGGGAATTTCCGTTTCCCTTTCCCAATTATTTTTTTTACCAAATCCCAATGTACTGTCTGTCATTTTTATATTATTGATTTGGAGTGCCCATATCTCACCTGGTATGGCCAATGCCATTGGATGTTTTTTAAGATAGCTTCCCAGTGATCTTTTAACCAGGGGTTGTTCATTGTCTAAAACAACGGCTTCGAACTGAATGCCTTTTATGGATATTTTGTTCAATTTGTCGGGTAGTATGGTACCTGCAACGAAGGGATTTTTTTTCATCAATACTGCATGCCTTGAATTTGCGGAAGACTTAAAATATAATATTCCTGATTCGCCATTAAATGCATAGAAACAACTGAAACAATATGGCATTCCTGTTTCACCCACACAACATATACTGGCGCAATTTTGTTCCTGAATAAATTGACTAATTATTTCGTTCATGGTTCTTTGCGGGATATACCCTTATCTTTTTCTGCAGAATCTTCTGTTTTTTTCTTTCGACTGCTGTAATAAACTGTTCCTTTTCAGAAAATGTTTCAGGTTTAACAGCGATCACATTTGATGCCTTTCCAATATCATCCATGGCAACGAAAGTGAAATAGGCTTCACTGATCAGATGATTTTTTCCATCTAAAACCTTTCTGGCAAAAGCGTGTACAAAAATTTCCATTGAGCTGTTAAAAGCCCTGGTGATCTTTGCATTTACCGTGATGATATCTCCAACCATTGCAGCCCGGTTAAAATCTACCTGGTTTATTGAGGCAGTAACACATATCTTTTCTGCATGTGTTTGAGCACAAACAGCTGCGGCAATATCCATCCATTCTACCAAACGCCCACCCTGTAAGATGCCCATTGGATTGGTATCATTGGGACATACGACTTCCGTTTTAATGATTGCTGATTCTGAAGGATATTTAAAGTTTTCCATATTTCAAGTCTATTATGCTGTTTATGTTACCGCTTTCAATTCTATCATTTTTTACAAAACTTTTTGCCTTCGAAAGTTCAAAATATTCATGGTCCCTTTTTTAATTCCCATTATTGTTAATTTAAAATGTCCGTTGCTTTTATTTGTTGATTGCCCAGGCATGCTTTGGAATATGCCGGTGAGCAACGATAAAGGCAATAATTTCCCTCCGGAAAATCCTGTCGATAACATAAATTATTAGGCAAAGATAATATTTAAAGATAGTTTTGTCTTTATTTATTAATATTTATTTCTTATGCCAGCCAAAAGGCAAAAGTTAATTATACTCATAGTTTTGCTGATGGCCTTTTTAAGCAATTCTTTTTATCTATATACGAATTTGCCTCTGAAATACAGTGCTTCAAAAAAAGATGCAGATTCAGGCAAGTTGATATGGCAAAAATATAATTGCAACGCCTGCCACCAGGTATATGGTCTGGGTGGTTATCTCGGCCCAGACCTGACCAATGTTTATTCCCTGAAGGGCAAAGATTATATACAGGCTTTTATACAAACAGGAACAGGCGCTATGCCGGAATTCCATTTGTCAAAAAAAGAAACAAAAGCAATATTGGCATTTTTGAAAGACATTGACGAATCGGGCAAAGCTGACCCGAAAACTTTTACATTAAAAAATGATGGAACAATTGAACAATAAGATTTCAACTTCTAAACTATTCATTATTGCCGGACTTTTACTTATGGCAATGGGAATGCTGTTTGGTTTAACCGGAGCTTTCCAATATATAGTGACAGGTTTTATTAAAGAATATCTTTCCTTTGAAAAAATAAGGCCTCTACATGTATCATCCGTTGTTTTTTGGATAATTCTGGGAGCAATGGGTGGCGTGCTTATTTATTTACAACAATATACAGGTAAAAAAATATTCTCTCCGTTACTGTTAAAAATCCAATTCGGCATTTTTATTATTTCCATTGCAGCAATTTTGATTTCATATTGTGCAGGCATTTTTGGTGGAAGAGAATATTGGGAATTTCATCCTTTATTGGCTTTGCCCATTGCTGCCGGATGGATACTCTTTATCATCAATTTCGTAAAATCCATTGGTAGTTTTAAAAATCAACCTGTTTATGTTTGGATGTGGCTTACAGGAATATTTTTCTTTCTGTTCACCTTCCTTGAATCCTATCTATGGCTGTTCCCTTATTTCAGGAACAATGTGATAAATGACATGACGATACAATGGAAATCATATGGGTCCATGGTGGGGGCCTGGAATATGCTCATTTATGGCAGCAGCCTTTTCCTGATGGAAAAAATAAGTGGCAATAAAAAATATGCCCATGCTCCCATTGCTTTCCTTTTATATTTCACTGGTTTATTCAATCTGATGTTTAACTGGGGGCATCATATTTATACTTTACCCACATACCCGTTTGTAAAACATATAAGCTATGCAGTTAGTATGACAGAATTATTTATTCTTGGCAGGATAATCCTGCTATGGAGATCTACAGTCAGCACGGCCCGTAAAAATAAAAACAATACAGCTTACCGTTTTTTAATGGCTGCAGATATCTGGATTTTTTTAACGCTGTTACTTGCAATAGCAATGTCCATTCCGGCAATCAATGTATATACCCATGGAACCCATATTACAGTTGCGCATACAATGGGAGCAACCATTGGAATAAACAGTTTTCTTTTATTGGCCATTGCTTATGACATTCTTCACGATACCTGCATTCCCATAAATCAAAATATCAAATGGCTAAACAGAGGTTATCTGACCGCCAATATTTCACTCTTGTTGTTTTGGGTAAGCCTGATCATCGCCGGAATACTGAAAGCGAAATGGCAAATGAATGATGCAAAAATTCCGTTTAGTACTATGATGAATCAACTGAAACCTTTTTTTATCCTATTCTTTATTTCAGGAATTACAATGGCCACCGGATTTTTTTTAATTCTGTACTCCCTGATGAGCAATCAGATCAAATGCTATTTCAAAATTTTATTTCAAAATCGCAGACAGAAACAAAGCCAGATCCCGAGACTCTTTGCTTTGGAATAAGCAGCAACCGATAAAATAATATGTTTACGATCACTAAAATATTTCACTTTGAAATGGCACATGCCATACATGGGTATAGTGGCGTATGTAAAAACATTCATGGACACTCTTATGAACTGCATGTAACTGTTTCGTCAGATAATAATTCAAACGGATATTTCCCTGCTCCTGTATTTATGCTGGATTTTAAAGATCTGAAAAAAATAGTAACGGATTCTGTTATTGAAAAACTGGATCACCAGCTTGTTTTATCAGAAGGATTCTTATTGGAACACCCTTTCTTTTATTCTCTGGAAAACCTGGTTGTTTTTGAAACAGAACCAACCGCAGAAAATTTGCTGCTTTTTATTCAGCAACAACTCTGTGTCATTTTACCGGAAAACATCCGTTTGGTAAATCTGAAATTACATGAAACAAAAGAATCCTTTGCTGAATGGACATCCGCAAAGGAACAATTAAATTAATTATGATAAAAACAGTAGCTTTCCATTTTTAAATAATATTATGTTTTCAAAAGCAACAGAATACGCATTAAGGGCTACCATTTATATCGCACAAAAAAGTTCGGAGGAAGTGAAACTGGGTATTGAAGAAATAGCAAAAGCAATTGATTCACCTAAATCTTTTACTGCAAAAATTTTACAGTCACTTACCAGAGAAAATAAAGTTATCAGTTCTGTTCCGGGACCAAATGGAGGATTTTTTATTACCGAAAAAGCGAAAAAACTCCCTGTAAGGTCTATCCTCAGGGCTATGGGCGAAGATGATATATTTGAAAAATGTGTGCTCGGTTTAAATAAATGTTCCGAAACAAAACCTTGCCCTATGCACTTTCAATATAAGGTTATAAAACATCAATTGATAAACCTGTTTGAATCTAAAAGTATCCAGCAACTGGCTGCAGATATTAAATCCGGGAATAAATTTTTGAAAATAAATTAACCATCATACCATTATCACAAAGAAGAATATCCAGTATTCACTTATCCTGTATTTTATCAAAAGATCAAATTTAAGAATTCCAATTTTATTTACTCAAATGCATACTCCGCTCCCTGTATAGTTGCCGGAAATAAGGATCACGCAGGTCTTTGATAAATCGGATGGCTTCACCGGTACTTTTCATTTCGGGGCCCAGTTCTTTATTCACACCCGGAAATTTATTGAAGGAGAAAACGGGTTCTTTGATCGCAAAACCTTCGAGCTTTTTCTCAAAAGTAAATTCTTTTAGTTTTGCTGCTCCGATCATAATCTTTGTTGCAATATTCAAATAGGGAATCTGGTAGGCTTTTGCAATAAATGGCGTGGTTCGTGAAGCCCGGGGGTTTGCTTCTATTACAAATACATTTCCGTCTTTGATCGCAAACTGGATATTGATGAGACCTTTAATATTCAAAGCCCTTGCAATTTTTTCGGCATATTCTTCCATGGTATGAACGATCAGCGGAGATAAATTGAATTGCGGTAAAACAGCATTGCTATCACCACTATGGATACCTGCCGGTTCAATATGCTCCATTAAACCCATTACATGAAAATCTTCACCATCAAAGATGGCATCAATCTCAGCTTCCTGGCAACGATCCAGAAAATTATCTATCAGAATTTTATTGCCGGGCAGGTGTTTGATAAGACTCAACACGCCTTTCTCAAGTTCCTCATCATTTAATACAATACGCATGCGCTGTCCGCCCAATACATAGCTGGGCCTGATCAAAACAGGATAACCTACTTCGTGTGCCACTTCTATAGCCTCATCCGTATTATAAGCAGTGCCGTATTTCGGATAGGGAATTTCAAGTGATTTCAACATATCACTGAAACGGCCACGGTCTTCGGCAATATCCATGCTGTCAAAAGAGGTACCAATGATCTTTATTCCCTTTTCATGTAAACGCTTTGCAAGTTTCAGCGCTGTTTGTCCGCCGAGTTGTACGATCACTCCTTCCGGCTTTTCATGCTCAATGATCTCCCAGAGATGTTCCCAGAATACGGGTTCAAAATATAATTTGTCAGCGATATCAAAATCTGTACTTACCGTCTCCGGATTACAATTGATCATAATGGCTTCGTAGCCACATTCTTTAATGGCCAGCAGACCATGTACACAGCAATAATCAAATTCTATTCCCTGCCCGATCCTGTTGGGTCCGCTTCCTAAAACGATGATCTTCTTTTTAGCCGAAACGATCGATTCATTTTTATTTGTTAACTGTTTCTCCATGTTCATTAAAAAGGATTTTGCAGGTCGTTGTTAGTAAATAATTTTTTTCGAATTACAAATGTTGTTCTTATGTTTTCATATCGTAAAAGCAGGCTGCTCTTTCCTGCAAGTTTTATGATCAGCCCCAATGGAAATACGATACAAAAAAACAATACGGATAAAATAATACTGCTGCTGATGACTCCCAAAAACTGTGTCCCTTTTTTCCACAACGTATCAAAAAAACCGGCAGCCTGTTTAGACAGGAGTGAAACAACAATCAGTATCAAAGCGGCAAAAATAAAATTCAACTGGCGTGAATAGAGGAATAATAAAAGTAACAGGAGCGTTATTGCAAGTATGGAATCCTTATTGTCCGTATTCAGTTTCATGGTTTATCAAAAAAACTTTAAATCAAAATAATGAATATATAAATGGTGCCAATGCGGATGAACCACTCATTACCAATAAAAACCCGATCAGGAAAATGATCAGGATCAATGGTACCAGCCACCACTTTTTATGCTGCCTGATATAATTCCACAGGTCGATGATAACATCTTTCATTTTTAATTATTTCCGGAGCAAAGGTAATAATATTTCTGCGGCCTTTTTATTGGCTGCAGCATTCCAGTGACCATCACAGGTTAAGTACCAATCACCCGGGTATGGGGATTGTTCATCAAAAGCTGGTAACAGATCTATAAACTGCAACTGCTTTGCATAACAAAATGCTGCCATTTCTTTACTCAGCCCCGGAATCTCACCATTAAACCTTAAAAGATCATTCTTTACCGGTATCAACACAACGATAACCTTTTTGCCGGCAGCTTCTTCTTTTAATTTTTCCAGGATATATTTAAGTTTATCAGACTGGGATTTTGTGTAATCATAATATCCGGAATATGGTTTTCCTGAAATGTTTTCCGCCGGCTTATTTGATTTTATAAACTGGTAAATATTATACCAGAAACTCCCTTCCTTCAGTATACGGGTTAACCTGCTTCTGGTAGAATTCTGCAAAGCATAATATCCCGCTTTATTAAAAGTGGATTTTGACAAATCTGATTCCCTGTATAGCAGGTTGTAATCAGGATAGTTTCCCTGGAAATAAGGCTGGTAGTGAATGAATTTATCCTTCTCATGGAAAGAGGTATCATCTTCAGCCAGGTCATTGAAAGGCAGTATGCCTATAACAATAGTATTGTGTGAAAAATTTTTTGCCAGATCTTTATAAACCAGGTATTCCTGTGTAGGTGTAAAATATCCGCAACCAAAATTCAATACTTCTTTTTGTAAAGCATGTTCCAACCGATCACTCAATCTTTCCTCTACATTTAATCCATAACCTTCTATAAAGGAATCGCCCAGAAAAAGGATCCTGTTTGTATCCCCTTCCTTTACACGCTCCCGGTCTCTTGCACCATAATTATTGATGTGGAATACAGATTCAAAGCATTGTTTCTTTTCTGTATAGGTTTCTTTATAGTGCCAGCTTCCCCAAACCGGGTTGATCTCTGCAATGGGGAAATCATATTTTTTATAATTGTATTGAAAACTAAATGTGGGGAAATGTGCCGATGTGAATTTTATTTTTATGAAAATAAAACATACCAATTCTAGTAATATATAGGTAACAAAAACAACTGTCGATATTTTTAATACTTTTTTAAAGGTCATTGTTTTTGATTAATCATTCAGTACAAGGTGTTTTTTATACGGAATTTTAAGTGTGTGTGTTTGTTCCTCTTTTAATAACACAAACTTATTCATCACCAAAATATCCATACCGGTATTCATAAAACATTTTATAGCATCAGCCGGTGTACAAACGATGGGTTCGCCACGTACATTAAAACTTGTATTGATCAGAACTCCGCAGCCGGTTTTTTCTTCAAACGCATGCAGGAGATCCCAGCATTTCGGATTTGTATCCCGGCAAACCGTTTGTACGCGGGCAGTTCCATCGGCATGGGTAATTGCAGGCAGGCTGCTTTTTTTAAAAGACAGTTTTTCTTCCATTGTAAAACCATCATATCCATCCGGCAGTTCTGCTCTGTATTGTTCTTTTATCTGATGCACAAAAAGCATGTATGGAGAAGGGGTATCTGTCTTAAAATATTTCGACATGTTTTCTATTTTGACCATTGGTGCAAATGGACGAAAGCTTTCCCGAAACTTGATCTTCCTGTTCAGCTTTTGTTGCATATCCTTGTTCCTTGGATCAGCAACAATACTCCTGTTGCCCAATGCACGGGGACCAAATTCCATTCTTCCCTGAAACCAGCCAACAACATTTCCGGCATCTATAAAATCAACAACAGTTTTATACAGATCTTCCTCCTTAACTGATTTATAAGAAGCGTGGTGGTCCTTCAAACTGCTTTCAATTGCTTCATTGGAAAATGCAGGACCAAGATATGCGCCATGCATCCCATCTTCAGCATACTCGATCAGCCTTTCCTTTTTATAATAAATATGATGCGCCACCATAGCAGCTCCAATTGCCCCTCCCGCATCGCCTGCTGCCGGTTGAATATATAAATTTGCAAAGATCTTTTCTTGTTGCAGTTTTCCATTTGCCACACAGTTTAATGCTACACCACCGGCCAGGCAAAGGTTTTCACTTCCTGTGATCCTTTTGGTTTCCCGGGCTAACCTGATAACAATTTCTTCGGTAATTGATTGAATGGCCAATGCCAGGTTGCAATGCTGCTTTGTTATTTTATCCGTAGCTTTTCTTTTTTTAATCCCAAATAAAACTTCCCATTTTTTATCCTTTACCATAGTTAAACCAACTGCATAATTAAAATATGGCTGATGCAGGAATACAGAACCATCATCATAAACAATACAAAGTTTTTCTCTGATGATTTTGATAAAATTTTTTGTTTCTGTTGCATTGAACTCACCATAAGGTGCCAGTCCCATCAATTTATATTCTCCTGCATTCACTTTAAACCCAAGAAAATAAGTGAACGCAGAATAGAGCAATCCAATTGAATGTGGAAAATGCATTTCTTTCAGACAGGTAAGTTCATTATTTTTTGCATGAAAAATTGAAGTGGTTGCAGATTCACCCACGGCATCAATATTCAGTACTGCCGCTTCAGAAAAAGGAGAAGTAAAATAGGCGCTGGCTGCATGGGAAAGATGGTGTTCGGAGAATAATATTTTACATGACGGGTCCTTATCCCGGTTTAGTTTTTTTAATTCATCCTTGATGATCTTTTTGATGAATAATTTTTTCTTTGTCCAGATACTGATTGCTTTTATAAAAGAAACGATACCCTTTGGTGCAAACGCAAGATAGGTTTCGAGTAAGCGTTCGAACTTCAAAAAAGGTTTTTCATAAAAAACCACAGCATACAGATCATCTACAGTTATGTGTTCAAGGTTGAGGCAGCATTTAATGGCATTGATGGGGAAATTTTCATCGTGTTTGATGCGGGTAAATCTTTCTTCCTGTATGGCGGCAACAATCTTACCATCTTTAATTAATGCTGCAGCAGCATCATGGTAAAATGCAGAAATACCTAGAATATACATTCGGTTATTTTATTCAAAACTGCTGTAAAAATATGATGTCTTTGCTTCAAATTCTGCACTGCAGGTATCAACCATTTTAAAAACCCTGGTTAAGCCCATAGCCTTTCTTCTTTCGTATAATTCATCGTCTGTTCCGTCTTTCATGATGCGGCATATCTGTTCATCACTGAATCCCAATCTCTTTGCCTGTATCAGAATTTCATCGGGCAGTGATTTGAAATCATATTTTAGTATTTCCCTTTCGCAATCACATATCTTTTGGATCTGGTATATAAACCAGCGATCAATTTTTGTACTCTCACAAATTCTTTTAATACTTGCACCGGCCATCAATGCATCTTTGATACGAAAGATCCGGTCCCATTTTGGAATTTTTATATATTCTATCAACTCATCCGCATGCATGAGGCTTTTACCATAATATCCAAGCCCTACAGCTTCATTTTCCAGGCTCTGACATGCCTTTTGCACTGCCTCGGCAAAACTTCTGCCGATTCCCATTACTTCTCCTACACTTTTCATTTGAAAACCCAGAGTATCTTTTGCTCCTTTGAATTTATCAAAATTCCAACGAGGGATTTTTACGATCACATAATCCAGTGCCGGTTCAAAAAATGCAGAAGTAGATTTCGTGATCTC
>JBBKWV010000269.1:0-5282 GCA_037969135.1 Ferruginibacter sp. | reverse complement strand
CTGGTATGTGATCTCAGGTAATCCTGCATATAATTTTCTGCATAGGGATTCACCTGGGACGAATAGGGTAAGGAAGGATTGTATGAAAACTGGGAAAAAAGATTTTTAAAACCGTATTTGGTAAGCTGACTTAAATACTGCACTTTTTCTTTTCCAGGTGCTTTTTTTGTTTTGATAATATCTTCAATTACCTCATTGCCCGTTTCAGAAATTTCAATGGTTGTGTCTGCAGTTTGTAAAATAGCCTGTTGTGAAATAAGTTGCATTCCGGTGCCGGCATTTGAAAAATGTACGATTAAAAAAGCCGCTATGAAGCAATATATTTTATGCATAAATTAAGTTTGCTGCAGCTGGTCTTTTTGCTGCATCAGCATATCTGAAATTTGAAGCAAAGTTAATTCATCTGACTTATTTGTCATGAGTTGTAAGCCAAAGGGCAGCCCGTTGCTGTGTTTGAAAAGGGGGATTGAAATGGCCGGCAGGCCCGTTAAATTAGCAAATACCGTAAATATATCTGCCAGATATACAGCTATCGGGTCTTTTTCCTTGTCAGCGATCTTATAAGCAGTTGTGGGGCTATTTGGAAGAATTACTGCATCAAAACTATTGAAGATCAGCATGGTACGATCAACCAGCATTTTTCTTACCTGTTGAGCTTTATTATAATAGGCATCGTAAAAACCAGCACTCAAAACAAAGGTTCCCAGCATGATCCTGCGTTTCACTTCCAGTCCAAATCCTTCACTTCTGTTTTGAAGATAAAATGCTGTTAAATCTTCGGCATTATTTGCAGTACGATGCCCGAACCTTACGCCATCATAGCGCGAAAGATTGCTGCTGGCTTCTGCCGTAGTAAGCACATAATAGGCAGGAACTATATAATCTATAAGGTCGAATTCCATTTCTTCAACAAGGTGCCCGTCTTTTTTTAAAGTATCGATCTGGGTATAAATCTGCCTGGCAATTTCTTTATCCAATGATGGATGTTCCAGCATTTGTTTGAAATAACAAAAGCGGTATTTTTTATCGGCCAGGTTGTTTTCTAAACTAAATGGAAATGCAGGCAGGTCCTGATCCATTGTACTGTCGTATGCATCGGGTTTGCTCAACACATCCAGTAATAAGGAAGTATCAGAAATGGTTTTACCAAATATCCCGATCTGATCAAAAGAAGATGCATATGCCAGTAATCCATACCGGGAAATACGGCCATAGCCAGGTTTAAGGCCAATGGTTCCACAAAAATCTGCAGGTTGCCTCACTGATCCTCCGGTATCGCTTCCAAGGCTAAGCATACACATATCGGCCTGTACTGCAACTGCACTGCCACCGGAAGATCCTCCGGGCACCAGATTGTTATCAAGCTGATTGAGCACAGGACCATATACTGAGTTTTCATTGGTACTGCCCATCGCAAATTCATCACAATTGCAGGATCCGATTATGATAGCATCTTCATCCAATAATAATTGAACAGCAGTAGCATTGTAAATTGAAATGAAATTCTTTAAAATTCCCGAAGCTGCTGTTACACAATGGTCTTTGTAACAGATCACATCCTTGACAGCGATTACCACACCGTGTAATCTTTTTATTGGTTGGCCTGAACTAAGCTTTTTATCAAGAGCAGCTGCTTTTACTAAAGCTTCCTGTTCATACACTTCCACAAAGGCATTCAGTTTTTTTTGCCCGTTTATTTTTTCCAGGTAATATTTTACTGCAGAAACACAATCCGTTTCCAGGTTTTTTAATTGCTGCTGATAGGTTGGAATATTTGAATACTGAAACATGGGAAGAAAGGGACTTTTTAATTATAAAAAATCAGCCGAAGTACGCAATATAATTCCGACTTCCCGGAACCTTGCACACTTCGGCTGAGTTTCATTTTTTGATCTTAATTATTAAGAAGCCTGTTTGCCGGATTCCTTATCCTTCATCCCTTCTTCAATCTCATTTTTTACATTTGACTTTGCGTCATTGAATTCCCTGATTCCGCGGCCAACACCCCTCATTAGTTCAGGGATTTTTTTGCCGCCAAACATTAATAACACAACGAGAATGATCAGAATCCACTCACTGCCTCCAGGCATGGAAAACAGAAATACTGTATTTAAAATTGAAAGTATCATAATTTATATTTGAATGGCAAAGATATCATTTTTTGGGTAGCATGGCTTTGCTTATTTCAATTTTTCCTGTTTTAACCAACTGTTTACAGTAGTTACCGGATGAATTTTCCACAGCGTGCTTTTCCGTTAGCTGCTTCATAGGGTGAAATACCCCTGGCACATGAAATACAATAAAAACAAATCGAAATTAAGATCAGTACCTGCACAAGATTCCTGTTCATAGCTACATAAATTTACATGATGAATAAAAAAAGGAATGTTGGGGTAATCTTACAGAGGATTTGCAGATAAGCGACTGCTAAACTAATAAACAGATTCGGTAACTCATAGTAAAAGGCAAAGAAAAAGCGGAGATCTTAAGATATCCGCTTTTTAAATAGTATAAAAAAGGTTTATTTAGCCTTGTCTTTCTTTGTTTTTGTGCCAACAGCCATTCTTTTTTCCTTAATACGGGCGCTTTTACCGCTTCTTTCACGCAGGTAATACAATTTAGCACGGTTTACGCGGCCAACTTTATTCAGTACAATACTTTCAATATTGGGTGAATATGTTGGGAATAAACGTTCTACACCAACTCCGTCACTCATTTTACGTACGGTAAAGGTAGCGGTAGCGCCAACTCCCTGGCGCTTGATCACATCGCCCTTAAAGCTCTGTATACGCTCTTTAACTCCTTCTACAATTCTATAATTTACGGTAATGTTATCACCTGCTTTAAATGTCGGAAGCGTTGGTATTGTGGTCAACTGCTCATGAACAAATTTTATCGCGTTCATATCTGTTTATTTTAACGGACGGCAAAGGTAGGGAAAAAGTTTAAAGTTTGAAGTTTAAAGTGTAAACTTTTTGGTTTTTTATTTCCAGACGCATTTTACATATAGAAATAATAAAAAAAGCTATGGGTTTAAACCCATAGCCCGATATTTTTAATACATCAGAAATTATCTGGCGATATTCACCGCCCTTTTTTCTCTGATTACGGTAACTTTAATCTGCCCGGGGAATGTCATTTCCTCCTGTATCTTTTGGGCTATTTCAAAACTCAGTTTGTCACTATCGCCATCAGAAACCTTATCTGCTTCCACTATTACCCTCAATTCCCGTCCGGCTTGAATGGCATACGCTTTTTCAACTCCCGTGTAGGCCAATGCAAGGTTTTCCAGGTCTTTGATACGTTGAATATATTGCTGCATGATCTCCCTTCTGGCTCCCGGTCTTGCACCACTGATGGCATCACAGGCCTGGATGATGGGAGAGATCACAAATTGCATTTCCATTTCATCGTGGTGAGCCCCGATAGCATTTACCACAGCAGGGTTTTCCCCGTATTTCTCTGCCAGTTTTGCACCAAGCAAAGCATGGCTTAATTCAGTTTCTTCATCCGGAACTTTTCCAATATCATGTAAAAGTCCGGCACGTTTGGCCAATTTTGGATTCATACCAAGTTCAGCTGCCATGATACTGCAAAGATTGGCAGTTTCGCGACTGTGCATCAACAGGTTTTGACCATAAGAAGAGCGGAATCGCATTCTTCCCACCATTCTTACCAGTTCTTTATGAAGTCCATGAATACCCAATTCTATTACGGTTCTTTCACCGATGTCCATAACCTGATCATCCAGCTGGCGTTTGGTTTTTTCTACAACTTCCTCAATACGGGCTGGATGTATACGGCCATCAGCAACCAGGCGTTGCAACGACAAACGGGCAATTTCTCTGCGCAGGGGGTCAAAAGAAGAAAGTACAATCGCTTCCGGTGTATCATCCACAATAAGATCAACACCTGTTGCGGCTTCAATAGCACGGATATTTCTTCCTTCTCTTCCGATAATCGAACCTTTTATCTCATCACTTTCCAGATTGAAAACGGTGATGGAGTTTTCAATAGCTTGTTCTGCAGCAGTACGCTGAATGGTTTGAATAATAATTTTACGGGCTTCTTTATTGGCCTTTAATTTTGCATCTTCTATAATTTCCTGTTGAATAACAAGTGCCTTGGAATGGGCTTCCTGTTTTAAACTTTCTATAAGCTGTGATTTTGCTTCTTCTGCAGACAGACCAGCAACTTTTTCCAGCCGACGGATATGTTCTTCCTGGTGTTTTTCGAGTTCTGTTCTTTTGATATTAACCACTTCAATCTGGCGATTCAGGTTTTCTTTGATAACATCATTTTCCTTCAACTGCTTCTCCAGGTTGGCTTCCTTTTGGTTAATGCTTTGTTCCTTTTGTTTAGCCCGGTTTTCAGAATCATTCAGTTTCTGAGTACGCTGTAAAACATCCCTGTCGTGGTCTGATTTTAACTGAACGAATTTTTCCTTTGCCTCAAGCAGCTTTTCTTTTTTTAGGTTTTCTGCCTGTAATTGTCCGTCTGCAATGATCTTTTTGGCCTGTTCTTCTGCTTCTGCAACCTGATTTTTGGTGTTTTTGGAAAAAATGATTTTACCTAGGATCGTGCCCGCAATCAAAGCAGCCAAACCTATGATGATGGAAAGTATATTCGGTTCCATTAAGTTTTATGTTTTTAGTCTGATTCACAATATTGTATAGATCTTTTGCCGGAAATAGGCCGGAAAGACGGTTAATTGGCGAAGATAATGATTTTTGTGTGTAGAATTTCTTTGTATTTGCACAACTGCATTATGAGGCTATTCTGTTATAAGTCAAACCGTTTTATCCAATTGAAGTTCAATTTTTTTCAGACTTTCAATCAGTTCCTCCTGAACGATGGAAGAAGTTTCCGCAGGAGATTGGGTTGCATACCAGATGATCACCATGGCAATATAATCTTGCATATCCTTGCCGGCAAACTGGGTTTTGAATTCAATGATCTTATCATTAATAATTTTCAGGGTTTTGCGGATCACTTCCTCATCCTGGGGATTTGTCCGGATACGGTAAGTTCTGTCGGCAATTAAAATATTTATGGGAATAAGATCTGTCATGAAAAACGGTTAATCGTTTAATAAATTAATACACTTATCAATTTCACGGATGTACCTGTTTATCAGCTGTTCAAATTCTTTTTTATCGGGCTCCTCCATTTTTCCGGCGGCAGACCTCAAAATATGCTGTTGCTGTTCCAGTAATTTGATCTTTGATTCTTTGCGATCATTTTCCTGTTCCAGTCTTTTAATGGTATTTTTTTGCTGTTCA
>JBBKWV010000268.1:0-3731 GCA_037969135.1 Ferruginibacter sp. | reverse complement strand
GTGTAATAAAAATACACCTGACCAGCCCTCTCTAAAAGTTGTAAAGAATTGCTGTATTTGTTTTTGAAATACAAATTGCAGAACAATTTTATATTAACAGTCAACGCTTCATTTTTGTTGTAAAATGGTTTAATATACCTTCGTCTGGAAAGACATTATTCAAAATGAAATTTAAATTACAGGATGCAAGATGAAAAATATAAGCAGATCAGAATTGTTTTCATGGGCACTCCCGATTTTGCTGTTGCCTCTCTTGATAAACTTTTTAAAGCTGGATGCAAAATTGTAGCTGTAATCACAGCCGCAGACAAGCCGGGCGGAAGAGGGTTGCACTTGCAACAGAGTGCCGTAAAAAAATATGCCGTAGAAAACAACATCCCTGTTTTACAACCGGAAAAATTAAAAGATCCGGCATTCATCGAATCTCTCCGTACATTAAAAGCAGATCTTCAAATTGTTGTTGCTTTCAGGATGTTGCCGGAAATTGTCTGGAGTATGCCCCCAATGGGAACCATCAATGTGCATGGATCTTTATTGCCACAATACCGCGGAGCAGCACCCATCAACTGGGCCATAATAAACGGCGAAATATTTACCGGAGTCACAACATTTAAACTGAAGCACGCAATAGATACCGGAGATATTTTACTGAGCGAAAAAATAGCAATTGATGAAAACGAAACTGCCGGGGAATTGCATGACAGAATGAAAGAAACAGGTGCTGATCTTTTATTAAAAACACTGATTGCTTATACAAATGGCTCAATTGTTGAGATCCCGCAAAATCAATCAAACAATCCCGATACCCAGCAGGTAAAACATGCCCCGAAAATCTTTACAGAAACCTGTGAAATAAACTGGCAGAAATCAGTAACCGAAATTTATAATTTGATCAGGGGCCTTTCACCTTATCCTGCGGCATTTACTTTTCTGGAAACCAAAAAATGTAAAATTTTCAAAGGAGAAAAAATAATGGAAACGGCAAAGACTTCCCCGGGTAATTTTGAAACAGATCAAAAAACATTTTTAAGATTTGCCTGTACGGATGGTTATATCAATTTGCTGGATATTCAACTGGAAGGGAAAAAAAGAATGGGGATAGCAGATTTTTTAAGAGGTTACCGTTTTGCATAAAACAAAACGATAACCATTGAATATTTTATTTAACGCCTAACTTTAACAGTAAAGTCTTATCCACAGCCGCTTTTGGAACAACAAGGCTAATCGTATTCATTGCAAAATAGGATTCAGAAACATTTACATAGCCATTATATGGACCTTTTTGTCCCCACGAATTTTTTACAATAAAAAACGTTTTCCCTTTTTTCGATTTTTCAATACCGGTGATATGCATCAGGTGATCATCCTGCGTAGTCAGGTTTTCAAATAATTGTTGGCGCAGATTTACATTCCATTCCAGTTCCTCAGTGTCTGCTGTAACGGGTGTATTTGTTTCTGCATTATCCCTGTTGATATAAATTCCAAGTCCGTTATCACTGTTGAAACCGCTGTTACTCACATCTGCATCCCACATAATGGTATATCCTTTTCCAATTGCATTCTTTACCAATTGCATCATATCATTGACCGGGATATTATAAAAATTTCCATTTTCAAAATTATCCGGTACTTCCAGAATGAAGCTTGAATAAAAAGGATGGTGTGTAAAAGAGGTGATATTGATATAATCATCTGCTTTAAAATTCAAGACATCGGCAGCAAAAGATTTTGAGGTATATTTTTTATCATTAAAAACAAATTCTTCCGGTGGAGTTCCGATATTTTCATTCAACAGTTTTTTATATTCTTCCATCCAGCCGGGAGATACGGGTTTTGATTTAAGGATATTATCCAGAAAATCTTTTAAAACAATGGCCAGTTTGGAATGATTCAAAGAAGACTCTCCCGGTTTCAATCCACTGAATGCAGATTCGGGCATCGCACCATATTTATCAATTGCATAGATAACATCATGTCCCAGGCCACCTTCTCCAAACTGAGTTTTTCCCTGGCGCAAAATATAATTCTTTGCTTTTTCCACATAAATATTATACACCGTAAACATCTCACTCAGATCGATATCTGCTTTGTAATTTTTCAGGTACTGACTTTCCAGCAAAGAAGTGGTAGAAAAACTCCAACAGGTGCCTGTTCTGGCCTGGTCTTTAACGATCGTGGCAGGATTATTTTTTTCTACCACAAATCCATCCTCCCTTATTTGTCCTTTCTTTCCGGGCTGAGCAAATAAACTACCCGAAATAAATACAGTTACAAAAACGATCAAACAAATTTTCTTCATATTCATTTATTTTATAAAATTTAAGTTGGTTTCGAAATTCTCTGATTCGGTGCCCAGTTCAGATGCTGCTGCATTGCTGATCCTGATAACCATTCCTTCATTCTGTTTCAGATCAGGAATCAGATCTAGCACTTTCGCGTAAACGGCCCGGTTATTTAATGGATTGGTGATCTTAACAATGCTGCCGGGAGTAGCAAGATTGGTTAAACAATAATATTTACCATCTTCCCATCCGCTGGTACTTTTAAAAATTCCTGCATTACCGGTTTCCTCTTTAACTACAGCATTTCCCGCAGACTGGCTGTTGTATAATTTTTTAAACACGCCTCCATTAAAATTCTTGCCTGTTACATTATTGGGTTCTATTCTTACTTCAGGTTCTTTGATCTCTTCTTTTACAATTTCTTTTGTTACCGGTTTTTGTTCTTTTACAATTTCCTTTTTCTCCGGCTCGGGGGTCTTTGCTGTTTCTTTTACAACTGCTTTAATTTCTTCAATCTTATTCTCCTTTTTTACTTCGGGAACTTTTGAAACATTTTCTTTCGCATAACCCACAATGAGATTATCTCCTTCGTTGAGAGCATCTCCGGAAATATGATTCCATTTCCGGATATCATCCATTGAAATGTTTGGATATAATTTACTGATATGATAAAGCGTTTCCTTTTTCTCCACTTTATGATAAATCGGATTGGCAGATTCCTTTATAACAGGAGTAGTAGGTTTTGATTCAGGCTCTTTACTTACAGCTGTTGATTCATTTAAAGGCGCCATGCTGGTTTTAGAAGGTATTTTAATAATCTGCCCTATTGCAAGGCTTGTTTCTACAGAAATATTATTAAATGCTGCCAGTTCCCTTGGATGCACATTGTATTTACGGGCCAGTGAATACAATGACTCTTTTGGCTTAACAGTATGCGAAGTTTGCGCAACTGCAAAAAGCGGAATAAGAAACAACAGTAATATTAAATTTTTCATAGATAAAAATTTATAGCTGCAAAGATGCAGAAATAAGTTGGTTAACAAAAGCATTCAAAGGCTGCAATATCTTTATTTAGCCAATGAAACCAGTACCTGGAAACTATTTTTGCCGGCTTTTTAACATTTATTAAGGTCAGGATAAAATTCATTCTCATTATTTATTCAGGATGCGCCAATCTTTTGGATAATAATTATTGATGCGGTTTTGTAATATTTTAACCCACCCAATGGCTATCCCGTTAAATTTTATCAATGCCCAGCCTTTTAAAGCAAAATCAATGTCCATATCTTTTCTTCGCAGATATTGCAGGGCTGTTTCCGCATCTGCTTCTATTGAGGAAACGCTTGCAGAAAGCAGGTTACTCAACGACAATTCATGATCCGGAATCAATTCATTGCGGATGATCTTACCGGTTTTTACACCTGCTTTTTTAATATAAAAAGATGATTG
>JBBKWV010000267.1:0-4821 GCA_037969135.1 Ferruginibacter sp. | reverse complement strand
ATAATACAGGGGAGGAAAGAATATCCATCGAAAAAAAGAATCTTACAGAAATGGCCTACAGTTGTGTAGCAATTTTTCAACCGGAAATTTTTGGGTTGATACCACAAAAAGGAAAGTTTTCTTTGGTAGATACTTATCTGAGCCTTGCTGCTGCTTATCCGATCTATGGTTATGATCACAGCGGCGATAAACTTGTGGATGTGGGAAAACCGGAAAGCATAGCAGTGGCGGAAAAACTTTTTTTATAGCTTTGCGAAAAAAAATCAATTGTTTTCAACAGGTGCTGAAAATAGTGGTTTCTTTTCTTCACGCGGCTTTATTCCAAAATTATAGCGCAGTGTTATTCCGATCTTGCGGGTATCATTTATGCGTTCACCCATTGCATTCAGATCTCCCTGATTCAGGTTGAAAGCTACCCGGTTTGTCCTTAAAACATCATTCACAGAAAGAATGACATTGGCTTTTTTCTTAAACAAAGATTTATTGGCCGATACATATAATCCACCAAAAGTATTTAATTCATATAGGTTTTGTAATCCCTTAGTGCGAATAAATCCCTGCATATTAAAACTGAAATTGGGCGTTGCTTTGAATTCCTGGAACATAAAAAATGTCCAGCTTCCCCGTTGATAATTCAATGGATGACCCTGGTAAAATCCACTGTAGCGATTGAAATTATATTGTCCGCCTGCATAGAAGAAATATTTACCCCCGGGTGGAATTCCCCCTATAGCCCTTAGATAAAATTCTTTATTATTTCCAAGATTGTCATAAGTACGGAAAGCAATTTTTGTAATATTATCCTGGTAAGTTACATTGCTGAAAATGTCTTTTGTTACATTGATACCAATTGCCAGTACGGGAATATTTTCAAAAGTTACATTTATTTCATAGTTGGTTGTAAACTGCGGTTTCAGTTTGGGGTTACCAACATCATACAGATACTGATCAACATATTTCGGAAATGGATTCAGTATTTCGTAATACGGCCTTTTGATGCTGCGGCGATAAATGGCATTTCCTACTAACGGGAATCCAAATAATTTAAACAGTTTGTGTTTGATGAAGAGATAAGGGAACAGGTCATTTCTTTTGATAAATAGGGATGTATCAAGCGGAATAATTTGTCTGCCATTGATATCGGTTGATTCAAAACGAATTCCCGGTTTAATGGTAAAACCAAAAAAAGTTTTTGAAATCTGCAGGTAAGCTGCTGTGATTGATTCTTTGTATTTAAAAGTATTGGTTTGGTAGATATCCCTGAACCTGATATTGTTGCCCGTATCCATAAAATATTGGGCACTGTTTTCACTGTTGCTGTTCGTAATCTTGATTCCTGATTCTAGTGTATAATTTCTCCGGAGTTTTAATGTAAGGTCTGTTTGAAAAACAAAAATATTTTTATCGTTCCTGTTTTCCCCATCACCTGATACCGTTGCTTTTGCAGGTAAAAAAGAATGGTTTTTATAGTATTGTGTATTGTTGTTCCGGTAAGGATTGAATTCCAGCTGTGCTGTCCATTCACTGCCTGTAGTATCGATCTTAAATTTGCCTGATACAGTATTTCCGATATAGGTAGCGTTGTTTTTATTGTTGATATCAGACAGGTTTTTTCCAATGCTCATGGTTGTCTGGTTATTGCGGATATCAATATTATTGGTTGCAATACTTTTTCCGTCATTGTTGCTGATACGGATATCGTAACCCAAATTCAGTTTTTGGGAAAATGCAATGTCGATTCCGGCACTTACATAATTATTGGAAGAGGGATAAGTAGTAAATGATCTTTGTGAAAGGGATGAGCTGTCCCTTCTGATAAATCTTTCCGAATTTAATTCTTCAAAACTATTCCTTCCGGTAAATTGATAACTGAGGTAACTGTTGATCTTGCCTGATCCTTTGTTGAAATTAAAACCGGCCGTTTTGGTGCTGTAAACTCCCTGGAAATAACCTGCATTGAATGACCCGCTTGTGCCTAACCTGACTCCTTTCTTCAAAACGATATTTACAATTCCACCACTGCTGGCTGCATCATATTTTGCCGAAGGTGTTCTCAGTATCTCGATCTTACTTACACTGCCTGCAGGTAAACTTTTTAATAATGAAGCAAGATCGGCACTGCTTAATTTCATTTCCCTGCCGTTGATAAAAACGGTGGCAGGTATTGCACTGTTTAAATATACGTTTCCATCCTGGTCAACAATGGCTCCGGGTGTTTTTTCCAATATCTCAAACGCGTTGGTACTGCTGTTGGCCAGTGGTTCTGCATCAACAATTGTTTTATCATCTTCCTGTTTTATCAATGCTTTTTTTGAAACGATGGTGACATTTTCCAGATTGCTGCTGTTGTTTTTTAATGCAACTTCCAGTGTCAGTGCGCTGTCTTTCATATGAACAGGTAATAAAATTTCTTCTTTACCCGGTGATGAAATTTTTAAAAGGTAATGTTGGTTTTTCAGTACAGGTATATAAATTTCTGTTTTGGCCGTTTGCCGGTTTTTTAAAATGGTATCAGGCAGCTGGTATAACACTACAGAAAAATTCTGTATGGCGTGGTTTGCAGTATCTCGAACAATGACATGCAGTTTTGCTGATTGGGCAACGGAATGCGAACCATACAAACTAAGCAATAAGACAACAAGAATTTTAACTTTCAAAACAAAAAATTTGGCTGCTAAAGTTAATCAGCAGCCAGTGAAATATATTATATCCAGCAATAAATTATTTTATTTTTTTTCAAAAAGATCTTTTTTGTCAACCACTTTGACTTCATATCCATCTTTCAGTTTTTTTGTAACCACATCATAAGGGCCGGTAATCACTTCATCACCTTCTTTCAATCCCTCGGTAATTTCGATATTGTTGATATCCTGGATGCCTGTTTTTACTTTTACTTTTTTTACTTTGTTGTCTGTTCCTTTTACAAATGCAACAACCTCCAGGTCATCCATAGAAGGCTCATATGATTTCAATGCTGCTTCATCATCCTTTTTATCCGTGGTTTTTTTCGTGCTGTCATTTTTATCGCGGGTAGTTACCGCATTGATGGGTACACTAAATACATTGATACGGGTTTTGGTCTGAATATCTGCGCTGGCACTCATTCCCGGACGGAAGGGAAAGCTTCCTTTTCCAAGAAGATCTCTATAGCTTTCCTCCAATAACCTGATGTACACTTTATATTGGGTGACATCATTGCTTGTGCCGGCAAGGGCATTCTGAGAAGATGCACCAATATTGCTGCTGGCTATCTGGGTTACAATACCCTTGAATTTGCGATCACTGTATGCATCGATACTGATGATGGCACTGTCTCCAAGTTTTACCTTTGGAATATCATTTTCACCCACATCAACCCTTATTTCAATTTTCGACATATCGGCGATCCGTAGCATTTCGGTACCAACATTAAAACTGTTTCCAGCAACTTTTTCTCCTTTTTTAACGCTTAATAAACTTACCACACCATCCATTGGTGCAACGATGGCTGTTCTGCCAAGGTCTTTGTTGGCTTTTTGTAAATTCGCATAAGCACTTTGCTCTCCGGCTCTTGCGCCTTCTACATTTGCCATTGTACTTTTAACAGATTCCTGCGCAGCATTATAATTTGCTTTTGCTGTTTTGAAATTTGCTTCTGCAATGTTGAATTCATTTTTGCTGATCACTTTATCTGCAAATAATTTTTTCTGCATATCAAAATTCTTTTGCGCCAGTTCCATGCTTGCTTTTAAAGCTTCAAGCCCGGCGTTTGTATTTGCAACCTGTGCCTGGGTGTTTACAACCTGCGAACGGCTTTGTGCAACACCGCTGGCTGCCTGGTCACGCTGAATGCTGTATATATCTGCGTATATACGTGCCAGTAATTGTCCCTTTTTTACGGTATCTCCTTCAGCTACGGTTAGTTCGGTTATTTCCCCGCTGATATCCGGACTGATCTTAACTTCAATTTCCGGGAATATTTTTCCACTGGCATTCACCACTTCAATGATCGTACGTTTTTGCACTTTTTCAGCAGTAACTTTTGTGCCTTCATCTTTTCCGAAAACACCCGTTTTTGAAAGCACTACCAGTAATACCAGCAATATCCCAACGCTGATCAAGATCCATTTCGTTTTTTTATTCATAAGTTTCTTTTTTCTGTCCCGGATAAATTAATAATACGGGTTGTCTTTTATTTACTACTATACTTCTTCAGCCGGTCAATTACAATTTCAATCCCTGTCCTTTATAAAATTCAAGCACTTTCATTTTAAATACATAATCGAAATGATTGATACTGTATTCCAGCTTTGCTCTTAATAAATTATTCTGAGAAGTTATCAGTTCAAAAGTACCCAATAAGCCAACATCAAATCTTTTTCCTGCAAACTGAAATGTTTTTTCATTCATATCTACAGACTTTTTCGATGCATTGAATTTTTCCAGGGCTGTTAAAGCGGCTGTATAGGCCTGGTATATATCCTGTTTTAACTTTTGATCATCCTGTTCTTTTTGTAACTGAAGCGTGTTGATATTCAAATTGCTCCGCAGGTATTGTGTACGCAGGTTATATGCGCTAAATATCGGTATGCTCAAACTCAATCCGATTGACTGGCGGAAATTATCTGAAAGCTGGGTTGTAAAACCCGTTTTATCATAAAGGGGGGTTACAGAAATATCAGGAGAATAAACAGTATATGTTGTTCCGCCCACATCAACCGTTCCGGAAGGAAAATTGGTAATGATCGGTGGAGTAAAACCGGTAATATTCTGTGCCCGGTTGTTGTAATTGCTGCCGAGGCTTCCATAAGCTGAAAGTGTTGGATACATTGCCCCCCTTGC
>JBBKWV010000266.1:0-3391 GCA_037969135.1 Ferruginibacter sp. | reverse complement strand
GCAAGTGTTTCACTTGTTTATGAAGATGATCAACTGGTGAGGGCAGTTACAAGGGGAGATGGTGAAACGGGCGATGACATAACTACAAATGCCAAACAAATAAGATCCATCCCGCTTTCTGCAGCATTCAGTTCTTACGGTATCAGAAATATAGAAATAAGGGGGGAGGTTTTGATGAGTAAAAATAATTTCAGGCTTTACAATGAATCTCTGATAGAAGAAGGGATCCCTCCGCTTGCAAACCCCCGAAATGCTGCAGCAGGAAGCCTTCGTATTAAAGACAGCAGGGTTGTAAGTAAAAGGAATCTTGAAGCATTTCTTTATCATGTGAGTTATACAACGGCTACCAACAATCGCAATGCAGAAAAAAGGGAACCGGAAACACATTCGGGCATGCTTGAAATGCTATGGAATCTGGGATTCAGAAGCCCCAAAAACGAAATGTCCATTATAAATGGTATAGAAAAAGTAAAAGACCAGATCCGGCTATTTGAAAGCAAACGAGATGATTTGCCGTATGAAATAGACGGCATGGTCATTAAAGTAAATGCCCTGGCCCTGCAAGATGATCTTGGCATGACTTCTCACCATCCAAGGTGGGCCATTGCATTTAAATTTAAAGCAAGGCAGGCTACCAGTAAATTATTATCGGTTAGTTATCAGGTAGGCAGAACTGGTGCTGTTACTCCGGTTGCTAAAATAGAACCGGTACCCGTGGGAGGCGTTACTGTTAGCAGCATTTCTATTCACAATGAAGAATATATCAGGGAAAAAGACCTTAAGATCGGGGACGCAATTCTAATTGAAAGGAGCGGTGATGTGATTCCCCAGATTGTAAGATCCCTGCCTGAAATGAGAAATGGCAGTGAAGAAGCAATTGTTTTTCCCAAAAAATGTCCTGTATGCGGGGATGCCCTTTTTAAATCCGAAGATGAGGCCGTTTGGAGATGCGTCAATATCAATTGTAAGGCACAGGTTGTAGAACGTATCATACATTTCGTTAGTAAGGATGCCATGGATATACGCAGTTTTGGAGATGCCAATGTGCGTAAATTCTTTGAAATGGGATTACTGAAAGATATACCGGGTATTTATTCATTGGATTTTAGTGAGATCAAAAAACTGGAAGGATTTGGGGCTAAATCAATAACGAATCTTGAATTGGCCATTGAAAATAGCAAAGCCCAACTCTTGCACAGGCTCATATTCGGTTTAGGTATCCGGTTTGTAGGTGAAACTACTGCAAAAACACTGGCCGCAGCAGTTAAAAGCATATACGATTTTTCTGGTTTTGAACCGGAGCAGCTACTTTTATTGGATGATGTAGGTGTAAAAGTAGCCGGAAGTATCTATGAATTCTTTCATAATAACGATAACCTGCAAATGCTGAAAAAGTTGGAAGCATTGGGCCTGAAGATGGAAAATGTGGAAACAGCGGTTGTGGATGGGAAATTAAACGGCCAAACGTTTTTATTTTCAGGAACACTCAGCCTGTTAAAACGCTCGGAAGCAGAATCAAAGGTGGAAACTAACGGTGGCAAGATTCTCACAGGTGTTAGCAGCAAATTGAATTATCTGGTAGTAGGATCAGATGCCGGCAGCAAACTTGAGAAAGCCAGGAAAATTCCTTCAGTTAAAATTCTATCGGAAGAAGATTTTTTAAAAATGCTGCCAACTTAGTTATATTTTTTATTATATTTACTCTGACTCATATCAAAACTATTGTTCGGTTACTAAAATTTCCGGACGCCACAATCTAAATCATAATGTTATGATTAAAAAAATTCCTGGAGAAGTTTGGAAACAAATGCAATTTACAGGGTATAAACAGTTACGCAAAAAGTATGCTGTGTCAAGTACCGGACGTGCTGCCAGTTATAATGAGGGTGTAGCGACTGATGGTAAATTATTAAACGGTTCCCTTACTTCGGGATATCGAACATTAAACCTCCATGTAGAAAATGGAAATGGTACAATATATATACATAGAGAGGTCGCAAAATTATTTTGCAAAAAGAAATCTCCTAAGTACAAATTTGTGATTCATCTGAATCACAAAAAAGCAGATAACAATGCAAAAAATTTAAAATGGGCCACGATGGATGAAGTGAGTGAGCATCAGCAGGACAGTCCTCAAAAAATTGCGTACAAAAAACGCCAGGCCAACCGTACCGTGGGTTTAAAGCTTACGGCAACACAAGTAAAAGCAATAAAAGACACCATAAAAAATCCAAGAAGAAAACTTACTTATAAGCAAATGGCAGCAAAATATGGTGTAAGTGAAATGACATTATACCGTATTAAAAGTGGTGAGAACTGGAGCAGGATCAAATAAATAAATCCTGTTTTATACATAATAGATCAAGAGGAATCAATGATGATTCCTCTTTTTATTTTGGTAAATTCGTAACTCAAATTTTAAGACATGTTACAAAAATCAACATTGAAATTTCTCAAAGAACTGGATAAAAACAACAATAAACTCTGGTTTGAAAAACACCGTGATCAATTTGAATTGACAAAAAATGATTTTCAAATATCAATGGAAGAGCTGATTAAAACTGTTGCTGTTTTTGATAAAAGTATTGCCGGACTGGAAGCAAAAAAAACTACATTCCGGATAAACAGAGATGTTCGATTTAGTAAAAATAAAAATCCTTATAAAAACAATATGGGAGGGTATTTGAACAAGGACGGAAAAAAGGGTATTGGGGCCGGTTATTATTTACATATACAACCGGGGCAAAGTTTTGCAGGTGGTGGTATATGGATGCCCGAAGCAGCAGTACTTGCAAAGATCAGACAGGAGATCGATTACAATTTTGATGAATGGAAGAAAATACTCAATACCCAATCATTTAAAAAAGCTTTTCCCACAGGATTAAACAGCAGTGAGAGCCTGGTAAGGCCTCCCAAAGGTTATGATATTGGCAATCCGGCAATGCCTTTTCTAAAGATGAAGAATTTTATTGTAACCAAAAGTTTTACTGAAGCAGAAGTGTTGGGTAAAGATTTTGTAACAATTGTTGCCAAAACTTTCAAAGCCATGAATCCAATGATAACCTTTTTAAATAAAGCAATCGAATAGGATAAATTCTATAAAAATGGCCAGTGATAAACATCACCGGCCTTGCTTACCTCTGAAACCACAAGAAAAAATTTACGAGGCTATATTTAATACAATAGATTCAATAATTACATTAGTTTCAAAATAATCAAAATAATGGATCTTTTTGCAGGATATGCATTTCCCTAACGGGCTTTTAATAAGATAGAATTGGAGAGGTTGTTATTGAGTAGGACGTAAAATTAACCATTTTTTTTAAATATTATAATTTTTTTTTAGTTATTTATAAAAAATTTTATTCTTTCATATTTTCCATATAAAAAT
>JBBKWV010000265.1:0-4024 GCA_037969135.1 Ferruginibacter sp. | reverse complement strand
ATACAATGCCATCCGAACAGTCATGACTTGCACAGACGACGAAGCCATTTTTTCAGATAAGGGTGTTGTAAAAGCATGGGAATCTAAAAACGGCAACATAGCTGAAATCAATTTATTGCTCATCAATTTACTCAACAAAGCAGAAATAAAAGCAATGCCTGTCTTATTGAGCAGCCGGGATAACGGGTTGGTAAACATGACGTATTATTCCGAAACACAGTTCAATAATCTAATGGTTTATGTGCCTATGGAGAAAGAATTCCTGATCCTTGACGCAACTGATAAAATTTCGAATTACAGGTTAACGCCTGAAAAAATTGTAAATACCAGTGGGTTTGTGGTCGACGGTGAATCCAGTAAATGGATTGATATAAATGATGTTAACCATAAATACCAGGTTGTTGTTGCCCTGCAGGGTGTAATTGATGACAAGGGAAATATGAAAGGTGAATGTGCGATAAATTGTATGGATTATGCCAGAAAACAACGGTTAGAGGCTTTTGCAAAAGGAGCAGATAATTTTAAACAGGATTATTTTATAAAACCTTATCCGGCTGTGGCAATAGAGGAAGTCACATTTAAGAATATTGAAAAAGATTCACTTCCTTTCTCACAGAAAATAACCTATTCTTACCCGTTAAGCAATTCAGGGGATTACTTTTTTTTCAATACCAACCTGTTTAATGATTTCGAAAAAAATCCATTTATTGAAAATGACAGGCAAACCGATATTGATTTTGGTTATTTACAGGAATACCTTTTTTATGGGAACTTTACCATTCCGGAAGGATATGTTTTTGAGGCCTTACCTGAAAATGTATCCATGACTATGTCAGATAAAAGCATCCAGTTTACAAGGATCATGAGTCAGGCGAACAATGTCTTGAATATAAAGATTAATGTTGACTTCAAAAATTTCTTTTACCCTTCGGGGAACTATGTTGAATTTCAGGAATTTTATAAAAAGTTATTGAACAGTTTAAATGATCAGATCGTCATAAAAAAGAAAGCCTGATATGAAAAAAAGTTTATTAACTATATGCTTAACAGCATTTGTTTCCGTTGTTTTTTCACAGTCAATAGCAAACCTCACTCCCATTCCGGAGGAATTGAAGAAAGGCGCAAATACGGTTGTAAGGGAAGAGGTCATTTCTATTGATATAAGATCTGTGCATAAAGCATATTATAAGGTTCATGAAATTGTAACGATCTTAAACGAACAAGGCAAGAACCGTCTTTTATTTATGGAATATGCCGATAAGTTTCATTCACTCGAGGATGCAACCATACACTTTTTTGATGCTTCCGGTAAATTGATAAAAAAGTATATCAAATCCGATCTTATGAGCGTATATGCCGGGGATGGCCTGGTTACAGACACTAAATTTTACTACTTAACGATTCCTGCTTCAACCTTTCCTGTTACTGTTCAATACGATTACGAACTCAAGTTTTCCGGGTCATTAAATTACCCGGATTATGATATTCAGCAGGCAAATCAATCTGTACAAAACAGCCGTTTTTCTTTAACAGTGCCTGCAGATCTCGATATCAGATTTAAAGAGAAATATATAAAACTTGCTCCTGTTATTGTTACCGAAAACAACAAGAAATCGTATAGTTGGGTAACTAACAATATGGCTGCATTGCTTTATGAGGAAGGAAGTGTGAGCGCCGAAAGCAGGTATCCAAAGATTATTTTTTCTCCCAACAAATTTGAAATGGATGGATTTCCCGGGGATATGAGTAGCTGGGAAAGATTTGGTGAATGGTATGGCAGCCTTTCGAAACTTTCTATCGACTTAAAAGAAGAAAGAAAACAGTTTTTTAAAACACTGGTTAAAGATGCCGCAACGGATAAAGAGAAAGCGGCCATTATTTATAATTACCTGCAGCAAAATTTCAGGTATGTGAGTATTCAATTGGGGATTGGCGGATTTAAACCTTTCGAAGCTTCATTTACTGATAAAAATAAATACGGTGACTGTAAGGCTTTGAGTAATTATATGCAGGCTTGTCTGGATGCAGTTGGAATAAAAAGTTATCAGGCACTTATCAATGCCCGTTATAATAAGGAACCTGTAGATCCTTCATTTCCGCATAATGCATTTAATCATGTAATACTGTGTATACCTATGCCAAAGGATTCTGTTTGGCTTGAATGTACCAGTAATACCAATGCATTCGGAGTATTGGGAAGTTTTACAGAAAACAGAAATGCATTATTAATCACAGAAAATGGCGGTAAACTTGTTTCTACACCAAAAAGTATTGCAGCAAATAATAAGTTCATTACATCCTGTATCGTTAAACTGGAGGAAGACGGTTCAGGTTCTGCATCAATAAATATGCTTACAACCGGAGAATATAAAGAACATTTTATCAGCAAGGAAAAGAAAGACGATCAAAAAAAATATCTGGTAAATGAATTGGGTTTTATTCAACCAGATGATTTTGAACTTGCCGGTAAGATCAACGGAAATGAAACCCTGTCATGGAATCTGCTGTTTGAAAAAATCCCTTCATTTTCAACGGGGAATAAAATGTTTCTCCATCCCAGGATTTATAAGATCTGGAAAAACGCACTCCCGGCTTCTACAAACAGAAAACTTGATTTCTATTTCCAGCATCCATTCATAAAAGAAGATTCGACTGTTTATCTACTGCCTGCCGGATTTACAATTGAAGCACTTCCGGAAACAAAGAAATTTGACTTTGAATTTGGAAACTTTTCTACTGTTTACAGCTATGATATAATAAAAAATGAAGTTTTAATTGTCACCCAGCTTACACTTACGAATTACCATATTACATCTGTGGGATTTGCTGAAGCAAAAGCCTTTTTTGATAAAGTTCTGGCTGAGTATAACGGTAAAATTGTTATAAAAAAAGCAGAATAATAAGACTTTTATTTTAATATATTATATAAACTCCCACCCCTGTTAAAGATCGGGTCGATGCTTTTTTCAATGGCTGTATCTTTTTCAACAACCGGGGCATGATGCGGTTTTATCCTTGCATCAATTACCATCGGGCCTTTGCAGCCCCAGTGTTTATTTATTGTAAAAGAATCTATGCCATAGATATCATGTGAAGGGTTTGAACGGGTAAAAGTTACCCATAAAAAATTTCCCAAACTTTCACTCACGAAATGCGCATCATCAGCAATGATCAATAAAGGAATATGCTGAAATTGATCTGTTAAGGATAAAAGCTGGTCATTGAGCAACTGCATTTCATTGTTTGCAGAAACATAATTTTCAAAAGCTTTGGTTTGCAAGACGATTATTCCCGGCATTACTAATTGCGGGTTTTCAAATCCTTTTAATTCTTTTAATACATTGGGTATATCTGTTCCCGGTTCTCTGATAATTTCACCATACGCTGCCAGTACAACCTTACTTCCGCTGTTCAGATCATTACCCGAATAATCAAGTGTATCGATGGTCGTGTTCGTATAAAAATGAATATCACGTTGCAGATCGATCCTTTGTAAAATAAACTGCAAAAATGGAACAACATCCTGTGCTTTAATTTTATGTTCATCATCGGCAGTAATGAATAAATATTTCGCCAGACTTAATTGCCCGGTTCCTAAAATATGATTTGCAATGGTCAGTATTTCTGCAGGCTGTTTTGCAGGGGTATAAGGAGTATAACGTTCACTGCCAACAGCCAGTAATAAAGGGTGTACTCCTGCGGCATCTACCGCATGCACTTCTTTAAGGCCGGGAATTTCCTGCTGAAGGGCATTGCCTGTAATGCTGTGTATCAACTGACCAAAACTGGTATCCTCCTGCGGTGGCCTTCCCACAACAGTAAATGGCCAGATGGCATTTTTTTTTGCGTACACTTTATGCACTTTCATCAACGGGAATAAGTGTTTAAGACTGTAATAACCCAGGTGATCGCCGAAAGGCCCCTCAGGTTTGTTTTCACCTGGAAATACTTCACCCGTAATGACAAAATCGGCATCCGTACTGATACAAAATCCGTCTGCATAAACATACCGGAACCTCCTGCC
>JBBKWV010000264.1:0-7974 GCA_037969135.1 Ferruginibacter sp. | reverse complement strand
GGGAAAAGACATAGAAGATTATATTGATTCCGTTTTTAAATAAAGAGATAAAAAACCCAACCAAAAAAGAGGTTTCCATAATGGAAACCTCTTTTTAATTATTATAAACTACCGGTCCCTCAAACCCGTATTGGTATATTTTACCAGCTTCCGCTTGCTCCGCCACCGCCAAAACTTCCTCCTCCGAATCCGCCAAATCCACCACCACCGGAACTTCCGCCACCGCCACTCCAACCACCTCCACCTCGTCCGCCACTCAGCAGGTTGCCCAAAATCATCGGCCCCAGAATATTACGGTATCCCCGTCTGCTTAAAAATTCTCCTCCTTTACCACCGCCTCTGTTGCTTGCAATCAGGAATATTATGATCATAATAATGATGAAGATCAATTTCCCCAATTTATTGGTTTTCGTTTTTGTTGTTTTGACAATATTGTATTCGCCTTTTACGGCTTTCATGATCGCATCTGTACCTTCATTAATTCCCCTGTAATAATCATCGCCTTTGAAATTGGGTACGATCACATCATCGATAATGTGTTTACTGGTAATATCCGGCAGGGCACCTTCTACGCCATAACCTGTTGCTATATTTAATTTCCGGTCATTCTTAGCTATTAATAATATTACCCCATTGCTGAATTCTTTTCCACCTACGCCCCAGGACCTTCCCAGTGCCACATTGTATTCAGCCACATCATAACCATCAAGAGAAGGGATAATAACAACAGCAATCTGGGTAGAAGTGCTGTCATCAAATGCAACCAGCTTATCTTCCAGCGATTGCAGCTGGTCATCCGTAAGTGTATTGGTATAATCATTAACAAGCCTGGGAGGATTGGGTTTTTCTGGCAGCTTTTGAGAAAAAGCCGAAAAAGTAAGTGCAATTAATAATAATAAAGAAAATATTTTTTTGAAATGATTCATGCAGTGCCTTCTTGTTTTATTTACCGAAAATAATTTCATCCGGTAATTCATTTTTATCTTCTGTAGCTATGTATGGAAATTTATCAGTCAGTGCTTCTCCGATATGGGCTAAACAATTGATTATACCATCAACAAGGTGATTGTCTTTAAAATTTTGCAGCATTTCCTTTACTTCATTTTCCCAATAGACCGTTCCTACTTTTTCATGTATACCCTGATCACCATATAAAGCAAGTTCCTTATCGTTGATGGCTATATATAACAATACAGCATTGCGATGATCGGTTTGCTCCATTTTTAATTTCGCAAATATGAGAGCAGCTCTTTCCAACGGATCTACCAACGGATTTTTTGATTCTACATAAACCCTCACCTCGCCACTAGTTCTCTTTTCTGCATTGCGGATAGCGGAAACGATCTGTTCATTTTCCTGAACAGTAAATGGTTCCTTTTTTTTAAAAAATGAGAACATAGAGCTGAATTTAAAGACTTCAGCCCTATTCCGGGGAAAAGGGCTGAAAAAATCTGCTTATTTATTTTATATCAAAATTAATATCTGGCGCTTTTTCGCTTCCTGCATCTGACTTATAAAAAGGTTTTTCTTTATATCCGAATAAGCTTGCAAATATGCTTTTTGGAAAGCGTTTCACGATCAGGTTATACCCTTCGATAGATTTATTATAATCCTGGCGGGCAATGTTGATACGGTTCTCCGTTCCTTCTATCTGGGTTTGAAAATCACGAAATGCCTGGGTCGTTTTCAGATCGGGATAATTTTCAACTACTGCCAATAATTTACTAAATGAACCCTGCAGATTTGCCTGCGCTTTCTGATATGCTTCCAACGATGCTGGATCATTGATATCTACATTGATAGAAGTGGCTTTTGACCTTGCTTCCAATACTTCACGCAAAGTTGATTTTTCGAAATTAGCAGATCCTTCAATGGTTTTGATGATACTACTGTACAAATCTGTTCTGCGTTGATAATTGGTTTCAACATTACTCCACACTTTTTTCACATCCTGATCTGCGGAAATCAATCCATTATATGAATTGCAACCCCAAAAACCAAGCAGTACAACTATTGCAAGTAAAATTAAAATTCCGGAACGTTTCATGTGTATGATTTTTTAATTGTTAAGTTGATAAAATTAATGATTTATATATGAATGGGGTTTCATTTATTTATAAAAGGCAATTCAACCTGATATTGAAAGTAGATAAAATAACGACGATATGTTATCGTTTGGGCCTTATCAACAGATAGGCACTGCTGATATTTGTAGATCCCGCATCTACCCAACCATACAAATGGATCTCCAGGGCTGCAAATCCGGCTGACCAACTTTTCCAGGGGCTTACTGCCACTACACCTGTTTGGGTACTGGCAAATGTCCAGCTATCGGTACCCACAATCGGAAAAAATTCAGTTGTCCCGTTGTGCGCTCTTAACTGAAAATTATTCGTGCCGGCAGATGATGATGCAATCCTGACAATAAGTTTTACTTCAATTTCACCTGTAGCATTGTAAATTAAAGGATCCAGGCCGGATTCACAATTCGTCAGATCGGCGCCGCTGGTATTTGACATTGTATAAAGTGCTCCCGATTGCCTTATTGGAATCACTGAAACCTGATTTCCTGATGCTGAAAAACCATTTACATCCAATTCATATTGAGGACTGGCGGTTCCAATACCCACTTTTTGTGCCGAAAGGTTATTTAAGAACAGGGTGGATATGAGTGATATTAATATTCGTGTATGCATAATAGTGTGAAACTTTTGATCATTCATTAAGTTTAGATTTTCGGGAAATTCAAAATATATTAATATCCGGCTTTTGTACCACCGATATTTTCTACTGGATGCCAGGTTGTTTTTATTTCCTGAAGGTCCATGATAAAATAGGGTGATTGCCCTTCATTCCCATTCCATTTTACTTTATCATACAAAAGCACTCTTTTTACATTAGAGGCAGATTTTTGTTTTATTAATTCCTGTGATGCTTTATCGCCTTCGCAATAAACAATGGCATTCACATCCATATGATCGGCAAAAAACGGGACGAGTTCTGCTGCTTTTCCGGTTAAGATATTCACAACTCCCCCCGGAAGATCAGAACTGTTAAGCACTTCAGCAAATGTTACTGCACAAAGTGGTTTTGAAAAAGATCCCAATACCACACAGGTATTTCCGCCAGCAATGATGGGAGCAATGATGGAAACCAATCCAAGTAATGAATCATTTTGAGGAGCTACTGCGGCCACCACACCCGTTGGTTCGGGATTGGAAAAATTAAAATGTGAGGATGCAACCGGATTAACGGAGCTGAATAGTTGCTGAAATTTATCACACCAGCCGCTATAATATATTAACCGGTCGATGCAAAGATTGACTTCTGCTTCTGCCTGCACTTTAGTGGAATCCTGTTTCATCAATTCTTCGATAAACTGTGCTTTTCTTCCTTCAAGCATTTCGGCGATGCGGTATAAAATCTGTCCGCGGTTAAATGCAGCCCTGCCCGACCAACCGCCAAATGCTGACCTGGCTGAACCCATGGCATCACGGAAATCTTTCCTGGAACCCAGACAAACATTTGCCAGTTTTTCTCCTTTTCCGTTCGTTGCAATATAATACCTGCCGGATTCTGTTCTGGGAAACTGCCCACCGATATAGATCTTATAGGTTTTTAAGACTTCTAGTCTTTTTTCTGTTTCTACTTTTCCCAATCCATTTTCGAAGATCCTGACAGATGCTTTTCTGATAATTTTTTTTGTTGCCATGATGTTTTTATTTTTTGCCACGAATGCACGAATGAAATGCAAATAAATTCTTTTTCTCTTATTTCTTCATTACAACACTGAGGCAAATTATTATTATTGATTCCGGTTCACTGATTTTTTCATGAATACCCGAAGATTATTATTTAAATAAGATTTACATAAGCATTTAACCCATGTAACCCGCCCTCACGGCCATATCCACTTTCTTTGTATCCGCCAAATGGTGAGGTTGGATCAAATTTGTTGAATGTATTTGCCCAAACAACTCCTGCTCTTAATTTTGTGGTCATATTGAAGATCTTAGATCCTTTATCAGTCCATACACCAGCGGATAAACCGTAGGGTGTATTGTTTGCTTTTTCAATCACTTCATCATCCGTTCTGAAAGTTTGAATTGTAAGAACAGGGCCGAATATTTCTTCCTGTGTTATGCGGTTCGATTGTGCCACATTGGTAAAGATCGTTGGCCGGCAATAAAATCCTTTTTTAGGAATAGACCCTGAAGCCTGAAACATCTCCGCTCCTTCATCCTGGCCGATCTTCAGGTATTTATGGATGACATTCAGTTGTTCCCTGGAATTGATGGCACCAATATCTGTATTCTTATCCATTGGATCTCCAACAATGAGGGATTCCATTCTGTCTTTCAGTTTTTGTAAAACTATTTTAAACACAGATTCCTGTACATATAATCTTGAACCGGCACAGCAAACATGGCCCTGGTTAAAAAAGATACCGTTGATCACTCCTTCCACAGCCTGGTCAAGCGGAGCGTCATCAAAAATAATATTGGCTGCCTTTCCACCCAATTCGAGAGTTGCTTTTTTATTTGTTCCGGCAATGGCTCTTTGAATTATTTTCCCCACATCTGTTGATCCGGTGAATGCGATCTTATTGATATCCGGATGATTTACGATTGCGGCTCCTGTTGCTCCAGCACCAGTGATGATATTCACCACACCCGGTGGCAAGTCTGCTTCCTGGATAATTTCTGCGAGTTTCAGAGCAGTTAAGGATGTTGTTTCCGCAGGTTTTAATACTACGGTATTGCCTGTTGCCAAAGCTGGAGCAATTTTCCATGCTGCCATCAGCAAAGGGAAATTCCATGGGATGATTTGTCCGGCAACACCCAATGGGGTTGTTTGCCTGTTTGGAAATGCATATTCCAGTTTATCAGCCCAACCGGCATAATAAAAGAAATGATTTGCAGCTGTTGGCACATCAAAATCGCGGCTCTCCCGGATTGGCTTACCTCCATCTAAAGTTTCAATGATCGCAAATTCCCTTGCTCTTTCCTGTATCATTCTGGCGATACGATAAATATATTTTGCCCTCTCTTTTGGAGGCATTTTTTTCCAGGTTTTATCAGATGCTGTTCTTGCTGCTTTTACTGCTTTATCTACATCAGCAGCATTTGCTTCTGCAATTTCAGACAACTTTTCTTCTGTTGCCGGATTGATGGTGTCAAAATATTTTTTGCTTTGTGGTTTTTCAAATTTGCCGTTGATGAACAGATCATAACGCGGATTTATTTTAGCAGCAGATTTACTTTCCGGTGCCGGTGCCAGGTTTCTGGATGAATCGAATTTTAATTTTATTGTATTGTTTTTCTTCGTTGCCATTGGTTGTTTTTAAAAAGTTTTAAAAGTTCAGGAGGTTCAAAAAGAGCTTCCTGAAATTTATTTAGTCAATAGAAAAATAATCTGCCGATTGATATGCTCCTGTCTTTTGTTTCATCAACTGCATCAAAATATCATTCGCCAGACTGCTTGCACCAAACCTGAACCACTGGTTGTTCATCCATTCTTCACCCAACACTTCATTCAACATAACCAGGTAATGCAAGGCAAGTTTTGATTTTGAGATCCCTCCTGCCGGTTTCATTGCAATGCGTTTTCCTGTTTTATAATAAAAATCACGGATCGCTTCCAGCATAACCAATGTTACCGGCATAGTGGCAGCGGGTGATATTTTCCCGGTAGACGTTTTGATGAAATCCGCTCCTGCATACATGGCAATATCACTGGCCCTTCTTACTTTATCATAGGTAACTAATTCGCCGGTTTCCAGAATCACTTTTAACCGGGCATCACCGCAGGCTTCTTTAATAGCAGCTATCTCATCAAATACATAATTGTATTCTCCCTGCAGAAATTTACCCCTGGATATCACCATATCAATTTCATCTGCGCCCTGGTCTACTGCAAACCTGGTATCGCGGATCTTCACATCACGGGGTGCCTGACCGCTGGGAAAAGCTGTTGAAACAGATGCCACTTTTACACCCGAATCGCCCAAGGCCGTTTTGGCCACTTTTACCATCGTTGGATACACGCAAATGGCAGCAACTGTAGGAAGGCCGGGATACGTATCCATTAAATGCTGGGCTTTATAACATAACTGTTTTACTTTTCCATCTGTATCTTTTCCTTCCAGCGTGGTAAGATCGATCATATTCAAAGCGAGCTTCAGGCCGTTGATCTTTGTTTCGTTCTTGATACTTCTTTTTGTAAAACGGGATGCCCTTTCTTCAATTCCCACCTGGTCGACATGTGGTGATAATGAAAAATCAGGAATTGTTTTTGTTGCAATCATTTTATAAGTTTTAAGTCGTTAAGACGCTTAAGGTTGGTTTGATTTAATGTCTTAAATATTCAAATGTTTATGAAGTCAATACTTCCAATGCTTTTTTTATGAGTTTTTCCACTGCGGCATTCCCATCTTTTGAAAATTGTTGTACCACTCTGTTGGCAACAACGGCATTTACACTCAGGCATTCATGGCCAAGAAGCCTGCCCAATCCATAAATAGCGGATGTTTCCATCTCAAAGTTAGTAATCCTGTGGTTATTGAAATTGAAATGCGTTAAACGATCAATTAATCCGGGGCTGCTAACGCCCAAACGCAGTACTCTTCCCTGCGGGCCATAAAAACCCGGGCAGGTTACAGTTATCCCTTTAAAAAAATCTGATCCGAATTTATTGATCAGCGTTTCACTGCCTTTGAAAGCATATGGAACCGTAATCGCTTTATTCAGTTTTGTTTGTTCAATAAAAGCGTCTGCCATTTCTTTTTCCTCATTGCTTTTATCATACGCATAATAATTCATGAGGTTATCAAGTCCCAATCCATGAGTAGAGGCAACAAAATTATCTACCGGAATATCAGCCTGTAAGGATCCGGAAGTACCAAAGCGAATAATATGCAGTTTATTGAATTCCTTTTTGATCTCCCTTGTGGTAAAATCAATATTTGCCAATGCGTCCAGTTCATTGATAGCGATATCAATATTATCTGGTCCGATACCTGTAGACATTACAGAAATCCTTTTTTTGCCGATATAACCGGTATGTGTAATGAATTCGCGGTGCTTTTGCTGGCATTCAATTTTATCGAAATGTTTACTTACTTTTTTCACCCGGTCGGGATCACCCACAACGATAACCGTATCTGCCAGCTCATCCGGTTTCAGATCCAGATGATAAATGGCTCCCCGGTCATTAATGATTAATTCTGATTCCGGAATTTTTTGCATGATTTAATGTTTCATTAAAAAAGGGCTTAAATATACTTACTAAAAGGCAAAAAAAAAGATCAGGCCTTTTTTTGAAAAAGAAAGGATACCAGGCGGGGTGTATTTTTTCTGTTATCATCATCAAACCATTCATTTAAATCGATGCAGTGCAAATTGTTTTTTGCTGCTGCAGAGAAAAAATCTGATATATGATGTACAAAATATTCCAAATGTATCCACTCCTTATTTTTTTCAAATTTTGCCCTGCTTCCTTCCATTTGTTTATAAGGATGCAGTTCGCAAATATAAAAACAGCCATTTTCGATCAATGTAGATGCTGCCTGTTCAAAAATGAAATCAATATTTTCAATGTGTTCCAGAACAAGGCTGGCAATGATGAGTGATACTTTATTAAAATCCCAGGGTTTTGTGATATCTGCCTGTTTAAAGTATACATGATCAGATTTTATTTTTTGTTCTGCCACTTTTAGCATTTCTTCAGAAAAATCAACGGCTGTAATTTCAGATGCTTTTTTTGAAAGCCAGCCGGTATTTTTTCCCGTTCCGCAACCAATCTCGAGGATATTGGTAAAATCTGCATTTTTCAAAATCTGTTGACCTGCATACAATTCGAGATCGAGGGTTATATTTAAGTCCGTATCATAAGTAGCTGCCCATTGATCATATGCCCCTTTTGTATCCATGAATCCTTCATTAAATATTTACAAAAACATGATCGTTTCTAAAT
>JBBKWV010000263.1:0-26070 GCA_037969135.1 Ferruginibacter sp. | reverse complement strand
TTAATATCCCGTATTTTTTTCAAATTATTTAGTATTATATCCGGGATTATTCCGGGAAGATTTTTCCGGGAAATGAGCATTGCACGGTCCACATTTTTTTTGTGGCATTCTGCTAAGAATTACAAAGCGGATGTTTATATTGCCCATTACCTTGGGGCATTACCTGCAGCAGCCAGGGCGGCCAAAAAGAATAAGGCTAAACTGATATTTGATGCAGAGGATTATCACCGGGGTGAAGAACCGTATTATCCCGGGCAGATCAAACAGGTTATTGAAACGGAGAATAAATGGCTGCCTTCGGTTAATTATTTAACCACTGCCAGCCCGTTGATCTCTAAAGCCTACCAGCAACTGTACCCGGAGATTAAAACCATAACGATCAATAATGTATTCAACCGGAAGTTTTTACAGCCGGTAAAAGAAAATCATACAGGATGTTTGAAATTATTCTGGTTCTCACAGTATGTAGGCCCGAAGCGTGGATTGGAAAATATCATTCATGCAATAAATGTTTTAAACAATGAAAATATTTCACTGCATATTCTCGGAAATATAAAAAGCCCGGGCTATGTAAAATCATTGGTTTCTCAATCCAGGTTTCCCGGAAATATTCATTTTATCCCCACGGTTTCACCGGATGAGATCTTTAAGGTCGCTTCGCAATTTGATATCGGAATAGCAGCAGAGATACCCTATTGTGAGAACAGGAATATTTGTCTTACCAATAAAATTTTTACTTACCTGATGGCAGGGGTTGCCGTATTGGCTTCAGACACTGAAGCACAGCGGTATTTCATGCATGAATTTCCGGGTATAGGATTGATCTATGAACACAACAATGCAACCGAACTGGCAAGCAAGATCAAAAGGCTTTATGACGACAGGGATTTTCTACATGCTTGTAAATTGAATGCTTCGGCACTTGCAAAAAGTAAAATGAATTGGGAAAAAGAAGGTCAAAAACTGATTGACATTGTTCAAATGGCTGTTTCTGCATAACACTTGAAAGAAAATAAAAAAAGGATCGGGATCATTGAAACCATCCGGGGATTGGCAGCCCTGGCAGTTTGCCTGTTCCATTTCAGTGTGTGTAACGTTCCATTTGAAGGGAGTACAGAATATTTTGTAAAAGTTGCAGCCTATGGTTGGTTGGGGGTGGAATCTTTTTTTGTGCTTTCAGGTTTTATCATTCCATACGCATTATCAAATGCTGATTATAAACTTTCACAATTTTTCCGTTTTTTATTAAGGCGTTGTGTACGTATCGAACCTGCATACCTGGTTTCCATAATGCTTGTATTAATATTGGGATACCTCGCTGAAAAAGCTCCGGGTTTCCATGGGAAGGAATTTACCCCGGGGTTGGAAAATATCTTGTTGCACATTGGATATTTACCCGCCCATTTCGGTTATACCTGGCTGTTACCTGTTTACTGGAGCCTGGAAGCTGAATTACATTATTACATCATCATCGGACTGTGTTTTACATTTATCTGGAAAAATAATTTCAATCTGTATATCGGATTAGCCCTGGGGCTGGCGGCAAGTTTTTTTATACCATTAAATGTTTTCCGTTTTATGCCTTTTTTTATCATGGGCATCGTAACCTGTGCAAAAAAGGCCGGGAAAATAAACACCGTTGTTTTTTATCTGATCCTTGCAGCGGCATGTATTGTTTGTTTGATCAGGGGAATAGGGTGGGAAATGCCTGCAATTGGTTTAATTACAGCATTGCTCATTATGTATGTTGAGTTTACAACGGTCATAACCGATTTTCTGGGCAAGATCTCTTTTTCACTTTACCTGATCCATGTTCCTGTCGGAGGTAAAATATTGAATATACTGGGCAGATATGCCCAATCCGAATTACAGGTATGGGGAGCAATAATTGTTGCTTTGCTGGTAACGATCATTGCATCCTATATTTTTTACAGGCTGATAGAATATCCTTCACACATGCTGGCAAAACGAATTTCATATAAGAGGAATGAAAAAAGTACTGATCATATCACCCCACTTCCCACCGCTTAATACACCCGATATGCAACGGGTGCGGATGAGTCTGCCGTATTTCAGGGAGCTGGGATGGGAGCCGGTGGTCATCTGTGTACATGAAAATAACATAGAGGGATACCTGGACCCTCTGCTGGAACAAACTTTCCCCCCCGACATCAGGGTTTACAAAGTAGGAGCATGGCCGGTGAAGTATACCCGAAAGCTTGGGTTGGGAAGTTTATCGATGCGATCTTTTTTTCACTTTATGAAAAAAGGGAATGCACTGCTTTCAAAAGAAAAATTCGACCTTGTTTATTTCAGCACAACCGCGTTCCATGTTTGCAGGCTGGGCCCTTACTGGAAACGCAAATACAAAATTCCTTTTATCATTGATATGCAGGATCCATGGCGCAATGATTTTTATCTCGACAAACCTAAAAAGGAACGGCCGCCAAAATTTTTAATTTCTTACAACATAGATAAATACCTGGAAGCCGCTACGATACCGGTGGCAGATGGCATCATCAGTGTATCGGAAGGTTATCAGAAAACATTGATAGAGCGCTATCCCTCCATGCAGCCCGGTAAATTTGCCATCATCCCTTTTGGTGCTTCATATCTTGATTTTGAAATAGCCGCACAATGCTCTGATAATGATCAACCGGTAAAATTGCCTGAAGACAGGATCAATATCGTTTATATCGGAAGGGGTGGCCATGATCTCCGTTTTGCATTGGAGATCCTATTTTCAGCCTTTAAAAAAGGGTTGTCAGGATCGGAAGCGTTATTCTCAAATGTTCATTTTACGTTTATCGGTACCAGTTATGCTCCCGGAGGGAAGGGTGGTTGTACCATCAAACCGGTAGCAGAAAGTTTGGGAGTAGGTGAATATGTTACTGAATTACCCGCACGTATATCGTATTTCGAAACATTGAGCCTCTTAAAGCGGGCTTCCGTTTTACTGGTGCCGGGCTCTACAGATACTGCCTATACTGCATCGAAGATATACCCGTATATACTGGTTAAGAAACCCCTGCTGGCCGTATTTTATTACGGGAGTTCTGTGGTCAGCGTACTGAAAGATCTTGATTTTGGAAATGTGCTTTCTTTTGACCATGCAAATCCAATGGAAAATTATACGGATGAATGCCTGCGATATTTTAAAAAAGCTTTATCTGAAATGCATCAGGAAATTAAACTGGATGAAACAGTATTTTATAAATATTCGGCAAAGTATAAAACGGAAGAGCAGACCCGTTTTTTTGAAAAGACCGTAACCAATTATTTGAACGATTAAAACCCTGAACAGGATATTTTGTAATACAGGGAATGAAAAGGATTAAAATGATAAAAGCAGTTAAAAGACTTCGGTCAATCTTTCGTTACATAAATAACCATCCGCTTGCGGGGAAGCACCGCCTAAAGGCCTATGTAAAATTTTTCAATTGGCAAATATCTCAAGTGCTGAATCCCGGAGAACGAAAAGTACCATTTGTGGGCAATACCAGTTTAATGGTAAAAAAAGGAATGGCAGGGGCCACCGGGAATATCTACACCGGCTTACACGAGTTTAACGATATGGGATTCGTGGTTCATTTTTTGAGAAAGGAGGATCTGTTTGCTGATATTGGTGCAAATATTGGAAGTTATACTGTTTTAGCGGCCGGGTATTCCGGAGCACGAACCCTTAGTTTTGAACCATTACCCGAAACGTTTCAGCAACTGAAGAAAAATATCCGTGTAAATAAACTGGAAGATAAAGTCAGTTTACACAATATCGGATTGGGATCAGAAAGAACATCTTTGATGTTTACGTCAGACTTCGATACCGTGAACCATGTTGTGTTATCATCCGAAATCGATAATTACAGCGGGGTGATCAAGGTAGATGTATTCCCATTCGATGCTATTTTGCAACAGGGTGAAATGCCCGCACTGGTTAAAATAGACGTAGAAGGTTTTGAAACAGAAGTATTGAAAGGGATGTCTTCAACGCTTGCCGATAAAAGATTAAAAGCGATCATCATAGAATTGAACGGATCGGGTGGCCGTTATGGTTATGACGAAGACCTGATACATAAAAGCTTATTGGAATTTGGATTCTCCCCTTATTTGTATGATCCTTTTAAAAGAGAATTGAAAATAACTGCCGGCCACGGGGTACACAATACCATTTACCTGAGAGACCTGGATTATGTAAATAACCGGGTAAAAAACGCAGATAAAGTATCTGTTTTTTCTGAAGAGTTTTAAGTATGAAAAAACGACTTGCAATCATAACAACCCATCCTATTCAGTACAATGCACCGTTGTATGCCTTGCTTGCGAAAAGAGGGATTATTGATATAAGGGTTTTTTATACCTGGGGGGAAGCAGTTTTGGAAAAAAAATATGACCCCGGTTTCAATAAAACAGTAAGCTGGGATATTCCGTTACTGGAGGGCTATGATCATTGTTTTGTGAAGAATGTTGCAACAGCTCCCGGATCGCATCATTTCAGGGGAATTGATAACCCATCCCTGGTAAAGGATGTAGAGGCCTGGAATGCCGACGCCATCCTGGTTTATGGATGGGCCTTTAAAAGTCATTTACATACCATCCGGTATTTTTCCGGAAAAATACCGGTCTTGTTCAGAGGGGATTCTACTTTGCTGGGCAAAAATAATTTCATTAAAAAAAAGCTGAGAACAATTTTCTTAAAATGGGTTTACCGCAATATTGATTTTGCTTTATATGTTGGAACCCATAATAAGAATTACTTTATAAAACACGGCCTTACCGAAAAACAATTGGTATTTGTACCGCATGCTGTTGACAATGACCGGTTTTCTGCTTTAATAGAAGATGGAGAAAGCATCAATAATATAAAAGCAGGTTTACATATTCCGGAAGGACAGATCCTGTTTTTGTTTGCAGCAAAATTGGATCAGAATAAGAATGCAGAGCTGCTCATTGATAGTTTTAATTCTTTAAAAAGCAATGAAGCACATTTGGTCATTGCCGGTTCGGGATCCCAGGAATCTATATTGAAAGAAGCGGGGAAGGATAATAAACGCATTCATTTTTTGCCTTTTCAGAATCAAAGCAATATGCCTCTGTTATATAAAATGGGAGATGTTTTTATTTTGCCTTCCAGATCTGAAACCTGGGGCCTTGCAATCAATGAAGCGATGGCCTGCAGCCGGGCAGTCTTAGCAAGTGATTCCTGTGGTGCATCTGTAGACCTGATAAAAAACGGTGTAAATGGTTTTATTTTTAAATCGGAAAATGCAGCCGACCTGGCAGATAAACTGAAGGAATGCATTTTGCATAAGGATCAGATAAAAGAATGGGGTAAAAATGCTTTCCGGTTAATTGAAAACTGGAATTATGAGAATGGCTGTAAAACCATTGAATGGTTGATGAATGAAAAAAATATTGCCTGAATAATTTGAAACAAAAAAGTATATATTTCGACGACGGTGCCAAAGGTTTTTTATTGTTACTCCTTTTAGGACAATTATTCTTAAACAGTGGCATTTATTTGTTTTATGGGGCCATCTGTTTTGGATATATTCTTTATCGTTTGCAGCAACCATACAAACCCGCAGTATTTACGATTATATTTCTATATCATTTCGTACAGGTTTCTGCAGGTATCTGGTTGAGTAATTATCTGGGTTTGGATATTGATTATCGTTCAGAAAGCTCCGGTGCAGCAATATTGGCTGGCTTTACGGGGTTGCTGGTCCTGTTTACACCCATCATTTACTACCAGAATAAAATACCCACAATTTCCATCGCCATTTTAAGAGAACATGCGGATAGATTGTCTATTGATAAGACCTTTAAAGGGTATATCATTGCTTTTTTTGTTGCCAATACTTTAGCGGGTGTTGCTCTGAACCTGGGTGGCTTGTCGCAAATTGCCATCAGTTTTGTAAATGTGAAATGGTTCTTTTTCCTTTTATTTGGATTCCAGGCTGTGATAAAAAAAAGAATGCTGAAGCAATTATATATTGTAGTCGGTATAGAATTTGTACTGGGGTTTTTCAGTTATTTTTCCGACTTTAAAACGGTGATATTTTTCCTGGGATTCATCTATATCACTTTTTTGGCAAAGGTTTATTTTCAACAGGTAATTATTTCAATAATTGCAATGATCCTGATATTCTTTGGTGGTGTATTCTGGTCCAGTATCAAAGGGGAATACCGGTCATTTTTAAACAAAGGAAGCAATACCCAGACAGTAGCAGTTTCAAAAAATGATGCGTTGGATAAATTGATTGAACTTTCGGATAAACAGGATCAGTCTAGTTTTAATGAATCGATCGTTAATTTCCTCGACAGGATACAATATACGTATCACCTGGCAAAATCCATGGACAGGGTCCCTTCAGTTATACCATACCAGGAAGGAAAAAACTGGGGTGAAACCGTCGAATTTGTATTAACACCCAGGTTATTGAATCCTGAGAAGCCAACTTACCAGGCTTCTGTAAAAACAACAAAATATACCGGCATCGGATATGCTGGAGCAAGAAGCGGAACCTCGGTAAGCCTTGGTTATTTTGCAGATGGGTATATTGATTTTGGATATTTGGGTATGTATTTTCCCATCTTGATATTGGGTATTATTTTTGGTGGCAGTTATTTTTATTTTGTGCGCAGGTCATCCAATAACTTCCTTTTTAATTTTGCTGTTGTAGGTGCATTATATATGGAATTCTTTGCTTTTGAAATGGATAGTACTTATTTATTGGGCAGACTGTTTTCCGATCTGCTGGCATTTTATTTACTCTCCGTTTTCTTTTTTCCCTGGTTGATAAAACAGCTTGAATATAAAAGCAGTAGTTCAGATAAAGCAGCGTATACAAACTAAAATATTTACCAGACGTTTTTATAATAAAACTCAATTGTCTTTGAATTAAAATGACGGAAAAAAAAGTATTTATTTCTATTCCATGGTTTCATCCGGCATTCCGTGCCGGCGGTCCGGTTCAGTCAGTTGCCAACCTGGTCAATGAATTCAAAGAAGATGTTTGCTATTATATATTTTGCGGAAATACGGATCTGAACAATGCAGCATTGGAAAATATTATAACAGATGAATGGGTAATATACAATGACAAATGTAAAGTGATGTATGCCGGAAAAGATAAAAGAAGTGAATCCATTCTCAAACAATTGTCTGTTATTAAACCGGATATATTGTATATCATTGGCATTTTTTCCTGGCATTTTAATATCGTTCCGTTATTTTTCTCCTCTGTGCAAAAAAAGATCGTTTCTGTACGGGGAATGCTCCATCCGGGAGCTTTGTCGCAAAAGAAGATCAAAAAAAAGTTATTCCTTTTATCCTGGAAAATTTCGGGATTACATACCAAATGTGCTTTTCATGCAACGGATGAAAAGGAAAAGAAATACATTGAACAGATTTTTCCCGCTGTACCGGTTTATGTTGCCGGGAATTTCCCCCGGAAATTCTCTGTACAAGCGGGTGATATAAAAAACAGCGGCAGCCTTTCTTTGATCAGTATTGCACTCATCAGCCCGATGAAAAATATTTTATTGATCCTGATGGCTCTGGAAAAATGCAGCGGAAATATCGACTATCATATTTGTGGCCCGGTAAAAGACAATGATTATTGGCAACTGTGCAAGAAGCAAATGGAGATATTGCCTGCGCACATCCATGTACATTATCATGCTGAAATTCTGCCGGCACAGGTGGAGGCATTTATGCACAAAGCACAGGTATTTATTCTTCCCAGTAAAAGTGAAAACTTCGGGCATGCGATATTTGAAGCCCTGAGTGCCGGCAAACCGGTTATAACGAGCATGCATACCCCCTGGAATGGCCTGGAAGGATCTCATGCAGGATTGAATGTGGAAACGGAAGTTGAATCAATAAAAAATGCCATAGATCATTTTACAGGAATGGATGAACATGAATACAGATTCTGGTCTGCTGCAGCCGTTGATTATGCAGGTAAAGCGGTCAACACAGAAAGTATAAAAAAACAGTATACAAAAATGTTCTTTGAAAATTAAATACCTTAGTTAAACCATGAGTATCTTCCGGGATAAAAGTTTTATCAGATTTGTTGTTAAATTCCTTTTACTGTTTGCATTGCTGTATTACGGAACACTGGCGGTGATCGGATTGTCGGCGCCTGGTGGTTATTATAGCCCATTTGCAGATAAGTACCTGGATTATATCAGCTGGATGAGAAAAGCCCTCATGGCAGGGTCGAAAGTTTTGCTTTCCATTTTTGGAATCAAGACCTATTATTTTAATGAATTTGTACTCAGAAAAGTAAACGGTTCGGGATTCAGAATGGTTTATGAATGTATCGGTTATGGTGTGATGAGTTTTTGGATTGCCTTTATTGTTGCATCAGCAGTATCCTTTATAAAAAAAACAGTCTGGTTGATCGGAGGGCTTATCATGCTGTATTTAATAAATATCAGCAGGTTAAGCCTGGTACTTGTTTCAGGCAATAATAAATGGAATTTTCCTTTTGGTTGGGATCACCATACCTGGTTCAATATATTTTCGTACGCTGCCATTTTCACCATGATCTATTTTTTTGACAGGACAACCCGGGAAAAAGTTATATAAATTTCAATCAGACTTCAATGCCTTTCAGGCTTTAATTTAATTATGATCATAGTAGGAATAAATGCATACCATGCCGACGCTTCTGCAGCGGTTTTTGTTGATGGAAAAATGATTGCCGCAATAGAAGAAGAGCGGTTTAAAAGAGTAAAACACTGGGCAGGATTTCCGGCAGAAGCCATCAGGTTTTGTTTGCAGGAAGCGGCTGTTTCTTTTGAAGACGTTGATTATTTTGCGATAGGAAGAGACCCCAAAGCCAAAATGTTGAATAAATTATTATACCTGGCATCAAATCCGGGCGGTAGTTTTTCTGCAATAAAGGACAGGCTTTCTAATAGCCGGAAAGTGTCTTCTATTCAAAAAGAATTGTCACAGCTATCCGGTCTGCCGGAAGAAATATTTATCCATAAAATAAAAAATGTAGAACATCACCGCAGCCATATAGCTTCTGCTTTTTTTGCTTCTCCTTTTGAAGAAGCTGCCTGCCTTTCTGTGGATGGCTCCGGAGATTTCTCCACTACCATGACAGGAATTGGAAAGGGCAATCATATTGAAGTATTGAACTCAGTTGATTTTCCCCATTCAATCGGAATCTTTTATACAGCATTTACCCAGCTTCTGGGATTTCCCCATTACGGGGATGAATATAAAGTGATGGGAATGGCTCCTTATGGCAAACCCATTTACCTGGATAAATTGGATGATGTGATCACTCTGACTAAAAACGGGTTATTTAAACTGAACCTGCAATATTTCCGAAAAGGAACTTCCGGCGTTATCAGTTATGGAGAAGATCATATTCCGGTTGTATCCGAAATGTTCAGCAACCATATGGTAAATATGTTTGGTAAGGCCCGATCAAAAGAGGAACCGTTGACACAGTTTCATAAAGACATGGCTGCTTCTGTACAAAGAAAAACAGAACAGGTTATTTTTCACATGTTGAATCATTTGCATAAAACAACTGGTCTTGATGCTGTTTGTATAGCTGGTGGAGTAGCCCAAAACAGTGTTACCAATGGAAAAATTACCCGGAATACCGGATTTAAAAAAGTATATATCCCTTCAGCCGGGCATGATGCGGGTATTTCTATGGGAGCAGCATTGTTTGTACAGCATCAGCTTGTAAAAACTAAAAGGCAGGATCCGATCAGGTCGGCGTTTACGGGTAGCCATTTCAGCAATGAAACGATCAGGCAAATGTTGGATGCCAGAGGGATTGCCTATACTGAAATGAAAGATGATGATCTGTTTGAAATTGTATGTGATGGTCTTATCAACGGGGCTGTGGTGGGTTGGTTCAATGGACGTGCTGAGTTTGGTCCCAGGGCTCTGGGTGGAAGGTCGATCATTGCTGATCCCCGGAGATCGGATGCAAAAGAGATTCTCAATGCAAAGATCAAACGCAGAGAAAGTTTCCGTCCTTTTGCACCTTCTATATTAAAAGAATATGTAGCTGATTATTTTGAACTGGATGAGGAAGTGCCGTTTATGGAAAAAGTGTTTCCCATAAAAAAAGAAAAACAAGCTGAGATCCCGGCAGTAACACATGTGGATGGCACAGGCAGATTGCAAACCGTTGATAAAGAAGTGTCTCCGCGATATTATGCCCTGATCGACCGGTTTAGAATTAAAACGGGTGTTCCTATACTATTAAATACATCCTTTAATGAAAATGAACCCATCGTGAATACTCCTGATGAAGCATTGGATTGTTATCTCAGAACAAGTATGGATATGCTCGTTATGGAAAATATTGTGGTAAAAAGAAGTAAATAAAATTGTAAATCATTCTGCAGCAGCTTACTTAGGTTTACATAATTAACTATATATGAATACCCTGTTTTGATAAATATCAACGGGGTATTTTTATTTTTATCATAGTCTTACAGAATGTATTTCTGTTTTTTTAAATAATAAAATTTATTATTGCAGACTAAAGTCAATTACGGGCGGAAAAATGAAAGTTTCTTTAATAACTGTTACATATAATTCTGAAAATTTTATAGAAGAGTGTATAACTTCTGTTATCACTCAACGGCATAAGGATATCGAACATATAATCATTGATGGGAAATCGACTGATAATACGATCTCCATCATCAAAAAATATGAATCTCATATCACTAAATGGACCTCGGAAGCAGACAAAGGCATGTATGATGCCATTAATAAAGGAATAAATATGGCTACCGGCGATATCATTGGCATTCTTAACAGTGATGATATACTTGTAGAAGATGATGTGATAGAAAGCATCGTAAAAGCATTTGAAGAGAACAATGTAGATACCGTTTATGGAGATCTGGAGTATGTTTCAGCCACAGATACCAATAAGATCATCAGGATATGGAAAGGCAGGCCATTTAAAAGATACCGTTTCAAGTATGGCTGGATGCCCGCTCACCCAACATTTTATATAAAAAGGTCATTAATAGAAAAATATGGTTATTACGAAAACCATTATTACAGTGCTGCTGATTATGAATTCATGGCCAGATACCTGTTTAAAAACAGGTTAACTGCATATTATATTCCAAAATTGATCGTAAAAATGCGGGTAGGAGGACAGAGTAACAGAAATATGTACCAGCGTTTAAGGGCAAACAGGAGAGATTATCTTGCAATGAAAAAGAATAATATTCCATTTGCATTTTTTGTTTCTATCTTAAAACCCCTGATCAAAGTACAGCAGTTCTTCAAAAAATAAATTGTTCTCTTAAAGTACCAAATGCAGTTAAAATTCTTATCTAGTATCTTTGTGTATGTTTTCCTTCTTTAAAAATAAAAAATCAAAAGAACCGGGAGATAATTATTTCCCACTCGCTACTGATATTCATTCCCATATTTTACCCGGTATTGATGATGGCTCCCCTGATGTGGAAACGTCTTTGACCCTTATCAACGGATTGATGCAGCTTGGCATCAAAAGATCTGTTGCCACTCCGCATATCATCAGTGATCTGTACCGCAATACAGATGAATCCATCAATGGCGCATTGGAGATTCTTAAAAAAGAACTGGCCAGGAATAAAGTTGATTTTGAAGTTACCGCAGCGGCTGAATATATGATGGATGCTTACTTTTTTGAATTGTTACATCGGAAAACTAAATTATTAACGATTCAGGATAATATCATCCTCACCGAATTTTCCTATGCTTCCATGCCCCATAGCCCGGAGCAAATGTCTTTTGCCATCATAACGGAAGGGTATACCCCCATATTGGCACATCCGGAGCGATACCCATATTACTATGGGAATAATAATATGTATCATCACCTGAAAGATCTGGGTTTTTTATTGCAGATTAATCTCTTGTCCCTTACCGGTTATTACGGTAAAGAAGCTACCAAAGCTGCGATCTATATGCTGAAAAATGACCTGGTTTCTTACCTGGGCACTGACCTCCATCACGAACGTCATTTACAGGGATTACAGGATGCTGTTGGAAAGGATGTTTTTAGAAAATACCTGGAAGAAAAAGAATGGAATGTATTTGAGGAAAAGGATTAAAATGAAATGAGCATGTGCCGATAAATCCATAGTCTAAATTACCCAATCAATGATCTCATTCTCCCATTCTTTTTTATAGGGGCTGCTGATCTTTATATAGTTGTCGCTATAACCTTCCATCATCCCGTTTTTATTTACATGTTCAAACAATACTTTCCTGCTTTGCCCGATATGTTTTTCGGTAAACTGCTGCATTTTCGTATAGCTGATATTCCGGAGGATCTTATTGCGTTCATTCCTGATGTTAACCGGAACAACCGGTGTCAACGTTAAAGCATGTGTATTGTCTCTTTCCGAATAAGTGAAAACATGCAGGTAAGAAATATCCAGTTCCTGTAAGAAATCGGCGGTCTCTTTAAAATCGGCATCCGTTTCTCCGGGGAATCCCACAATCACATCAACCCCGATACAGCAATGCGGCATCAGCATTTTTATCAGCCCCACTTTTTCTGCATATAATTCCTTTTTATAACGGCGACGCATATTGGCAAGTGTTTTATCACTGCCGCTTTGTAAAGGAATGTGAAAATGAGGCATGAATTTCCCCGAATTGCTTACAAATTCTATCAGCTCATTGCTCAGCAGGTTTGGTTCAATACTTGATATCCGGTAACGTTCAATGTTTTCAACTTTATCCAGTGCTGTTACCAGGTCAAAAAAGTTTTCATCATACTTTTTTCCGCCGGTGAAACCTTTACCAAAATCGCCGAGGTTTATGCCGGTTAATACAATTTCCTTAACGCCCTTTTCTCCAATAAGATTTACTTCTTTCAACACATTTTCTATACTGTCGCTCCTGCTTTTACCCCGGGCAAGCGGAATGGTACAAAAACTGCAATTGTAATCACAACCATCCTGAACCTTTAAAAATACCCTGGTACGCTCATGAAGGGAATGGGAAGCCGTAAAAATATTGACATCTTCAATATCACAACTGCAGATCCTGGCTGCATCATTTTTTGTGATCTCTTTTAAATGACTGCCGATATTGAATTTTTCTGCAGCACCCAAAACAAGATTTACTCCCGGAATGGCGGCAATTTCCTCCGGCTTTAATTGTGCATAACAACCGGTAATCACTACCAGTGCCTCCGGAGCTTTGCGTTGTATTCGCCGAACCAGTTGCCTGCATTCCTTATCCGCATTATCCGTAACCGAACAGGTATTGATCACATATACATCTGCCACTTCATCAAATTCTTTCCTGATAAAACCGTCATTTTCGAGCATACGGCCCATTGCAGTGGTTTCACTGAAATTAAGCTTACAACCCAATGTATGTAATGCAACTGTTTTTCCCATTCCGGCAAATTTAACGTATTTAAGTAATTTGGCATTTCGAAGTTGCATTCACCGGAAAACGGGCCGGTTTGAGAAACTGCAATCAGTTATCGGTATTGTAAAAAAAAGGTTCAGATGCATAAACTTTCCATTAAATTTTCAATGTGTAACTTGCATTGTGCAAAAAAAATACTTCCCGATCATCGCCCTGGTTTTGGCAGCGTTGTTTCTTTTCTGGGTTAAAAAAAATCAACGCGGAAAATCTGTAAATACCCCGATCAATATTGAAGTACCTGTTCATGCAAAAGAACCGATTGACAGAAGCAGTTCGAATATACTTTATAGTAAGCATGCACGTTGTCGTATGGATTGCAGGCAAATAGATTCGTCTGAAGTAAAAGAGATATTACTGGACGGGAAGATCAATTATGAAAAAGTGGAGGAAGATAACAAGGGGAAAACGATCCCAATGGAAGGAGTTACACACGACGGCCAACATGTAAGGATCGTATTTGCTCCCCACGAAAATGAATTGGTTGTGGTTACAGTTATAGATCTTGAAAAAGAATGGCCGTGTAATTGTAATTAACAATTAGTCAAACCATGATTGTTTAATTTTGTTGAGGATAGAGAACCAGATTATTTGTATAAGTAAATCAGGAAATGAAGATAAAGTCACTATTAGCAAAGCCCTTTGCAAATTATATTTACAGACAGGTTAAAAAAGAAATGGAATCAGCAGTTTCCGACCAGCAAAATATTTTTAACAGTCTCCTGAAAACAGCATCAAAAACCGAGTTTGGTAAAGATCACCAGTTCGCTACTATAAAAACACATGAAGATTTTGTGAGGCTTGTTCCGATAAGGGACTATGAAGCATTCAAATCCTATATTGAACTTATAAAAGAAGGAAAACACAATATTCTCTGGAAAGGGCAACCCATTTATTTTGCAAAAACCAGTGGAACAACCAGCGGGGCAAAATACATTCCGATAACCAAAGATTCCATTCCCAATCATATCAATACTGCCAGAAATGCCCTGCTTTGTTATATGGCCGAAACAGGCAATACCAAATTTGCCGATGGGAAGCTGATATTTCTCAGCGGTTCTCCCGAATTGGAAAGAGTGGGAGGGATACCTACCGGCAGATTGAGTGGTATCGTAAATCACCATGTTCCCAAATATTTACGTGCAAACCAATTGCCTTCCTTTGAAACAAATTGTATAGAGGATTGGGAAGAAAAACTCGATAAGATCGTAACCGAAACCATTGCACAGGATATGACACTGATCAGCGGAATACCACCCTGGATGCAAATGTATTTCGACAGGCTGATTGAGAAATCGGGTAAAAAGATCGGCGACCTTTTTCCGAATTTCAGTGTAATGGTTCAGGGAGGAGTGAATTTTGAACCTTACAAATCGAAACTAACGGAAAGCATTGGACGAGAAATTGATACCATCGAATTGTTTCCTGCAAGTGAAGGTTTTTTTGCTTTTCAGGATACACAAAAAGAACCCGGAATGCTGCTCAATACCAACAGCGGTATCTTTTATGAATTTATACCGGTGGGGGAGATCAACAATGAAAAGCCCACCAGGCTTATGTTGAAGGACGTTGTTGCCGGTGAAAATTATGCACTCATCATAAGCAGCAATGCGGGATTGTGGGCATATAATATCGGCGATACGGTTAAATTTCTTAGCACAGATCCCTACAGGCTGATTGTAAGCGGCAGGACAAAACATTTTATTTCCGCATTTGGTGAACATGTGATCGTGGAAGAAGTGGAGTCGGCTATTTTAAATGCTGCGAAAGATGAAAATGTAAAACTCACTGAATTTACTATCGCTCCATATATCAGTAACGATGCAGGCAGGAGTTACCATGAATGGTTTATTGAGTTTGAAAAAATGCCGGATAACCTGGATTCTTTTGCCAAAAAAATTGATGACAATCTCCGATTGAAAAACGTTTATTACGATGATCTGATTACAGGAAATATTCTGGAAACACTGAGAATTACTCCGGTGCAGAAAAACGGATTTGTAGATTATATGAAAAGCATCGGAAAACTAGGCGGGCAAAATAAGGTTGCAAGACTTGGTAACGACAGGAAAATTGCTGAAGGCCTGAAACCTTTCACATTGAAAGTATCCATACAATAATGCACAGGATCAATACAGCACTTTGTTCTTTTGGCATGAGTGGATCGGTTTTTCATGCTCCTTTCATACAGGCAAACCCCGGCTTTAATTTAACGGGGGTTTGGGAACGTTCTCAAAAACGGGCATCAACAATTTATCCCGACATTCGTAGTTATGATTCCCTTGAATCATTGCTTACAGATGAAGATATTGATCTGGTAATTGTAAATACCCCGAATTATACCCATTTTGATTTTGCCAGAAAAGCTTTACTGGCCGGTAAACATGTTTTAGTTGAAAAATCATTTACCGTTACCGTTAGTGAAGCCCGTGAATTGATTTTGCTTGCAAAAGCTTGCAACAAACAACTGGCAGTTTTTCAAAACAGGCGTTACGACAGTGATTTTAAAACCGTTCAAAAAATCATATCTGAAGCAGTTCTGGGTGATCTCATTGATGCTGAATTTCATTTCAGCAGGTTTAAACCGGCTTTAAGTCCCAAAAAACACAAAGAAGACGATATACCCGGTGCAGGTTTGTTACACGATCTGGGGCCGCACCTGATAGATCAGGCATTAACTCTTTTTGGTTTCCCGGTATCTTTATTCGGATATCAGAAAATAACAAGACCCGATTCTCTGGTAAATGATTTTTTTGATATCATCCTGTTTTATCCTGCATTTACCGTGAGATTGAAATCCGGATTGCTTATCCGGCAATCAACAGCAGATTATATTTTGCATGGAAGCAAAGGGACTTTTACAAAAACAAGGGCAGATATTCAGGAAGATATTTTAAAGTCGGGCCAGATTCCGGGAAGTTTCGGATGGGGAATAGAACAGGATTCTGCAAAAGGCGTGCTGGAGATTTTAGAGAATGGAACATGTACAAAATCTTTCATTCCTGCATTGCCCGGAAATTATATGGAATTTTATGATGATCTGTATGCATCCATTGTACATGGGAAAAGATTACCTATTTCCGGAGAAGATGGGTTAAATGTTATGCTGATCATAGAAGCAGTTTTGAAATCTGATGAAACAAAAAAAGTTGTTTTTATATAAAATCTGTAACAATAATGGATTTTAAAACCAGCAGCAGACTTACCGGAAACTGCTTAAATTTGGCAACTTGTATTCGGCTTTACAACAATTAAAACTGTAAATTGCCGCTCATATAAAGAATTTTTAAATTAAAAAACAGATATGGCAGAAGAGAAGGCTAAAAAACGGATAGCCATTTTTGGTTCTACAGGTTCAATCGGTACCCAGGCACTTGAAGTGATAAGGGCCTATCCCGAAATCATGGAAGTGGAGATTCTGACTGCACAAACAAAAGATGATCTGTTGATTGCACAGGCATTGGAATTTTTACCCAATGCAGTTGTGATTGGTGATGAAAAAAAATATGAAACAGTAAAGAATGCACTTGCATCTACTGATATCAAGGTTTTTTGTGGTGAACAAGCGTTAGAAGAAGTGGCAGATTTTGACAGTTATGATATCATGTTGGCGGCAATAGTTGGTTTTGCAGGTTTGAAGCCCACTTTAAAAGCGGTGTCAAAGGGGAAGTTGATTGCGCTTGCCAATAAGGAAACACTCGTTGTTGCCGGTGATATCGTTATGAAAATGGCATTGGAAAACCGTTCTCCGATCATTCCGGTTGATAGCGAACATTCAGCCATTTTTCAGTGCCTGGTTGGCGAGGCACGAAACCCTATAGAAAAGATCATTTTAACAGCCAGTGGTGGACCATTCCTGGGAAAAAAACCCAATTTCCTTGTTAATGTAAAGCGGGATCATGCTTTACAACATCCCAATTGGAGCATGGGCGCCAAGATCACCATAGATTCTGCTACACTGATGAATAAAGGGCTGGAAATGATTGAAGCCAAATGGCTTTTCAATCTGGAACCCGATCAGATAGAAGTGGTTATCCATCCGCAAAGTGTCATACACAGTATGGTTCAGTTTGAAGATGGCAGTATGAAAGCACAAATGGGGTTGCCTGATATGAAATTACCCATTCAATATGCCCTTGGTTTTCCCGAACGGCTAAAAAGTAATTATCCAAGGTTGAATTTCAGGAAATATCCTGCATTGAATTTTGAAGAACCCGATTTGAAAACATTCCGGAATCTGGGTCTGGCAATGGAAGCACTGCAGAAAGGAGGTAATATGGCCTGTGTTTTAAATGCCGCAAATGAAATAGCTGTATGGGCATTTTTGAAAAACAGGATCGGTTTTCTGGATATTACCGCAGTGGTGGAAAAAGCAATGCAACACGTAAGCTTTATTGAAAAACCAACGCTGCAGGAATATTTTGACAGCGATGGAGAGGCCCGTAACTTTGCCGCTTCCTTGATGAAACTGTAAAAGTTCATACGTGCAGGAAGTTTAAAAGATTAAAACTTCTCAAACATTTTTATAACAATTTAAAATCAGCTTTCGGGCTTGTTTATGACATTATTAGCAATTGACTGGGGCAGTGTGGGTTTAAAAGCAGCACAATTATTATTATCACTTTCTATACTTGTTGTTCTGCATGAATTTGGCCATTATATAACGGCTAAGTGGTTTAAATGCAGGGTGGAGAAATTTTATTTATTCTTCGATCCCTGGTTTTCCATTTTTAAAAAGAAGATTGGTGAAACTGAATATGGTGTTGGATGGCTTCCATTGGGCGGTTATGTAAAAATTGCCGGTATGGTAGATGAGAGTATGGATAAAGAACAATTGAAACTTCCGCCACAGGAATGGGAATTCAGAAGCAAGCCGGCCTGGCAACGGTTGATCATTATGATTGGTGGTGTTACAGTTAATATTTTGTTGGCATTTATCATTTATGCCGGTATACTGATGGTTTGGGGAGAAAAGAAGATCCCCGTTTCCTCTTTAAGGGATGGCATCACTTTTAATGACCCGATCTTTAAGGACCTGCAATTTAAAAATGGGGATAAGATACTGGCTGTTGATGGAAAGCCTGTGGAAGAATATACAGATATTCTCCGGAAATTATTGATCGTAGACAGTACCGTTTTCATTGAACGTGATGGTAAGCCGATGACTTTACACATGCCGGTAGACCTGATAGGAAAACTGGTTGAAAAGAAAAAGAAAACAGATGGACCCCTTATCAGTCCCCGGGTTCCGGTGATCGTGTTGAATGTTGCCGATACAAGCAACGCATATACTGCAGGGTTGAGAAACGGTGATATCATTCAGAAAGTGGATAGTGTTGATACCAGGTTTTTTGATGAATTTAAAGATTTGATGCAGAACAGGAAAAAGGGAGATTCTGTAAACCTTACCGTTAACCGTTATGATAGTATTGTTTATTTAACAACTGTACTTCATGATAATGGAAAGATCGGGTTTGATCCGCCTAATGCCTTTGAAACATTTGACAGCCTGGGTGTTTTCAAATTTACAGTTAAGAAATATGGTTTTTTTGCAGCGATTCCAGCCGGTATCAAAAGAGCCGGTTCCGAGTTGAAATTTTATATCGATCAGTTCAAAAAAATATTGTCTCCCGAAACCGGTGCATACAAGGGAGTGGGTGGTTTTAAAGCCATGGGCTCTGTTTTCTCCGGCAATCATTGGGATTGGGAACATTTCTGGACGATAACCGCATTCTTTTCCATCATTCTTGCCTTTATGAACCTCCTGCCAATTCCTGCACTGGATGGCGGACATGTGTTGTTTACACTGGGAGAAATGATCACCGGCCGTAAACCCAGTGAAAAATTCCTGGAATATGCCCAGATCGTTGGAATGATATTATTACTTGCACTCATGCTTTACGCAAATGGAAATGATTGGTTTGGATGGGGTAGAGGGAAGTAAAGTCCTCTGACGATCAAAAAAGAGAAAGGCTAAACAATGAGGATAATTCCCCGAACGTTCAGGGCTTTATGCTGTGCTGGTATTCATTGAATGTCCAGCCCGGTACTGAAGCCCAATTAAAAAGCCGAAGCTGAAGTTAACAACAATAAGCTGAATAGAATTACGTCAAGCCCGTTAATAGATGATAGCAATCTTGTTTTCGTTTTGCGCATTAGAAAGGGTTGCAGTAACCAAAAAAATTATAAGTATTAATGTTCTTTTCATTTTGTTATTAGTTTTCTTGTTCGTCAACATATTCAAGGATATCCGCTGGCTGGCATTTCAGAACTTTACAAATCGTTTCTAATGTGCTAAAGCGAATTGCTTTGGCTTTTCCTGTTTTTAAGATGGATAGGTTAGATAAGGTTAAACCAACTTTTTCGGAAAGCTCATTTAGCGACATCTTTCGCTTTGCCATCATTACATCTAAGTTTACTATTATGGGCATGGTTTATACAGTTAAATCGTTTTCGTTTTGAATATCTACTCCTTTTTTAAAAATAGTCGCAATAATATAAATTACAGCTCCCATTAAAATAAATGCTTGACTGTCTGCCCAAAATTGGTTCAAGTTGTCGGTAACAAAACCGTAATGCATTAAATTTTTAGCAAATTGTCTGGCAATGTAACTTAACAGTCCAATTGAAAGAGTGAAATAACTAATTTGTGAAATCTGCATGGAAACAAAACTGTTGAACGGTTTTGATAAATCCATTTTGTGCATTAGTCTGATAACTATGTAAAATAGGCAAGCTTTTAAAATTGAAATGATTAGAATAAAGCTATAGATGCCGAAGAAAGCTAATCTACTGTCTTTATACATTTCAGTTAAGTCCAACTTTTGATAAAGATTTGGGACAAATTCAGGGTTATACAGACTGAAAAAGAAATTGACTATTAAGCCTCCTGCTTCTATGGACAAGCCGACAAAAATGAGCCAAGTCACAATATATAAGCCCCAAAATACGAAGTTGTTTGTTTTTGACATAGTTGAAATAGTTTAAATTATGCCACAAACATAATGTTATTTATTGAAAAACAATAAAAATTTGTGTAAAAAGGGAGAATATTTTTTGTTTTGCCTTCTTTTGGCAGAAAAATAAATGACACAGTTAGATTGGGTAAGTATTGCGAACTTCTATTTGAACTTATTAATTAAAATTTGAAAATCCATAGAAGGGATCAACGTTAAGCAAGGATACTAAGCTGATGTTTGTGGTATAGTAGAAAAGAATTCTGTCAGCCGGAGTGGTTGGGCTGTGTTGGCATTTTAACTCTTTGCAAGGTTGGGTTTTGTGTGCCTTGCAATGTGCTAAAAATAGCGTCGGGCAGCATGGCAAAGTCTTGAGTGTTTAAATGTGTACGGAATGTTGAAATAGGGTGACATACAACACTGAATTTAAGTTTGTGCCGGTTACATAAAAATCACCCCATTTAAATATTAAGATACAGCAATACAACCGGTTGCTGTATTTTTGTTGTATGCGTAAAACGCTCACGATAATTGCCAATTCACTGAGGCTTACTTTTCAGGAACTCAAAGTAAATAAAATGCGCACGGCATTGAGCCTTACTGGTGTGGCATTCGGCATTTTCTGTATCATTATTGTTCTCGCTATTGTAAACAGTTTCGAACGCAATATTCAGTCAGAGGTAAAAAGCCTGGGAAGCAATACCATTTACATTGATAAATGGGATTATAGTGGTGGCCCCGATCAGCCTATCTGGAAATTCAGGGCCAGGCCAACCATGAAATATGAAGAAGCAGGACTGATCAGGGAACGTTCCCATTTACTCGATGATATTGCCTTTTTGATGCAAACAGGCGGTTCCATTTCGCATAAGGATGATATGATCCCCAATGCAAGTGTGTATGGTGTTGTAGAAGCACAGATGACCATCCAGCCATTGGGTTTTGAATCCGGGCGGTTTTTCTCTCAAAGTGAATTCAATGCCGGAACACCCGTTTGCCTGATCGGGTTTACCAATGCCGAAGATTTGTTTGGCAATGCCAACAGGGCTTTGGGAAAACAAATTGATATCAAGGGAAAAAAAATAACCATTGTTGGAGTAATAAAAAAAGAAGGTAAGAATTTTATCGGTTGGGATTATGATAAGTGTGTGATGATGCCTTATAAATATTGTAAGCAGATATTTGATGAAAAGAACAGCAACCCCATTCTAATTGCAAAGGGTAAAGATGGAGTAACAACAGCAGCATTGATGGATGAATTAAAAGGGATAATGCGCCAGGTTAGAAGACTTTCTCCCACACAGGATGATAATTTTTCCCTGAACAGTGTGGAAGCTTTCAGTGAGGCACTCTCCTCATTTTTCGTAACACTTAATGTGGTGGGATCTATCATCGGAGGGATCAGTTTGATCGTGGGAATGTTCAGCATTGCAAATATCATGTTTGTTACCGTTAAAGAAAGAACCAGTGTGATTGGTTTAAAAAAAGCGATAGGGGCAAAAAAAGGCAGTATCCTTTTTGAATTTTTAATGGAAGCTTCTTTGTTGTGTTTGGTAGGCGGTGCTTTTGGATTGCTGTTTGTCTGGATCGGAACTTTGATCATTACTAAAGCGGCAGATTTTCCTGTGTATATTTCAATACCCATGCTGATAACGACGGTTATCATTTGTCTGGTTGTAGGCATTCTTGCAGGGATAATACCTGCATCACAGGCAGCAAAGATGGATCCGGTGGTTGCGATAAGGAGTTAATTCATCATTTAATAAACGATTTTTCATCAACCTTTAACCAATAAACTTTGCCAATACATATTCTTGCGATAGAATCCTCCTGTGATGAAACAGCGGCTGCAGTATGTATCGGTGGATGCATCGTTTCCAATATCATTGCAACACAGAAAATACACGAACAATATGGGGGAGTGGTACCCGAACTGGCCAGCAGGGCTCATATGCAAAACATCGTTCCCGTAGTTGATGCTGCCATGAAAAAAGCAGGCTGCAATATGCAGGATCTGGATGCCATTGCTTTTACACAAGCACCCGGACTGATCGGTGCCCTGCTTGTTGGAGCTCAGTTTGCAAAATCATTATCCCTTGCATTGAACATCCCATTGATCGCTGTACATCATATGCACGCACATGTAATGGCAAACCTGATCGATGATCCAAAACCGGATTTTCCTTTTTTATGCTTAACCGTTAGTGGCGGACATACCCAAATAGTAAAATGCAATTCAGCAAATGATATGCATATAATTGGTCAAACCATTGATGATGCTGCCGGGGAAGCCTTTGATAAATCTGCCAAGTTACTCGGGCTTCCCTATCCAGGAGGTCCTTTGATTGATAAATATGCAAGAGATGGGAATGCAGCGGCATTTCATTTTACAGAGCCACGCATTGAAGGACTGGATTTCAGTTTCTCCGGATTGAAAACTTCCATTCTTTATTTTTTGAATAATGCCGGCAGATCAAATGTGTTTAAAGAAGAATTTCTGGCTACTGCTGATGAAAGAAAAGAATTTATCAGTAATAATCTCCCTGATATTTGTGCGTCTATACAGGAACGTATTGTGAGTATTTTACTGAATAAATTAAAAAAAGCTTCAGAGGAAACGGGTATAAAAAATGTCTGTATTGCCGGTGGGGTGAGTGCCAATAGTGGTTTGCGTGATGGAATAGCTATGCTGGGAAAAAGAGCGGGTTGGAGTGTGTTTATCCCCGCATTTGAATATTGTACCGATAATGCTGCAATGATTGCCATAACGGGGTATTATAAATTTTTAGATAAAGATTTTTCTTCTATTGATATTGCTGTAACCGCCAGGGCTGAATGGTAAGACAGCCTTCCGAGAAGATCTAAAATCCCTGCATATGCCTAATCCCTTTTTTCAGTTTAAACAATTTACCATACAGCAGGATAAATGTGCCATGAAAGTTTGTACAGATGCGTGCATTCAGGGGGCCTGGACTGCAGAGAAAATAAAGGAACAGCCAGTAGGGCATATGCTGGATATTGGCTGTGGTACCGGCTTGTTAAGCCTGATGCTTGCTCAGAAAATGCAATTTTCAATAGAAGCTATTGAAATAAATAAAGATGCGGCAGGCCAGGCATCTGAAAATGTATTGCGGTCAGCCTGGGCCGAAAGGATAACAATAGTGCATACATCACTGCAGGAATTTATACCCGGAAAATTATATGATCATATCATTTGTAATCCACCTTTTTATGAGGATGATCTGCGGTCGGATGATGAACACAAAAATGCTGCAAAACATGATACAACTTTAAAACTGGAGGCATTGATCTTATTCATCAAAACACATTTACACATCAATGGTACATGCAGTTTGATGCTGCCTTATAAGAGAGCAGCGTATTTTGAAAAGAAGGTATCGGAGAACGGGTTATTTATCAAAGAAAAATTACACGTAAAGCAAACAAAAAAACATGAATGCTTCCGGGTGGTCTATTTGATCTCAAAAAAAGAAAGCGAAAAAACATCAACGGATGAATTGATCATTCACGATGATGAAAGAAATTATGAACCTGCTTTTGTGTCTTTGTTAAAAGACTATTATTTAAAACTATAGGCTTAGCCGTTAGCGTACTCTTTCATATACATGTAGTGTTCTGTAAGCATTCCTTCTTTTATGATCGTTGCTTTATCAATGATGTTGCTGTTTCCTTCAACAAGGTCTTTTAAAACAAATTTTATCAGCTGTTCGCCAAAATACCTGCTGGCATCTCTTGGCAGTTCATTGGGCAGATTGCCCACAGCCATTACATCTACAGATCCGGGCAGGTAAGGAGCCGTTTTCAAATATGTTATTTTATTCACTCCATAAACTGGGTCTTCGATGGTTGAATCGCCCAGATTACAGGGAATGGAGCCATCCTTATCATCTGTGATGTCTGCAATGGTTTGAATACGAAAATCCGGATTGCTCATATCCACCAGTTCAAACAACCTGGGGATGGACCTTTCCCAGTAAATGCCGTTCATCAGTATATCCGTTTGAGAAAGGTATTTGTTAAAAATACAATTATAGGCTTCCGGGTTGCTGTGAAAATCATTTCTTGAATAACTGCTGTCCGATTTTCTGGCGTATAGATCAGCGCCTTTTAAATGAACATATACAGGGTATTTAAAAGTTTTTTCAACATATTCATCAGGCTCCACTTCATGAATACCAAGCAGGTTCATGATTTCAAGAATACCATGGGCAACCCTGCCACTACCTGTAACCGCAATTTTGATATCCGGAAGTTTTAAACCAAAATATGTATGGATCAGGTGTTGCAGATTTTTGGAGGAATTTACTTTTTCAAGCTGGTATTCTCCAGTCCTTTTTCCATAAGACATCATACCGTTGTGTGCTCCTACAATACCGGCAAAAAAACCGAATCCAATGATTCTTTTTCCATCTTCATGTTCCAGGCATTCATAATCTATCAGGCTTATCTTTTTTGAAATGATTGCCTGTAATAATTTTTGATTGGAAGGCTGTAGTTTTTTTGTATGAGAAAAGAACAGGTAGGTTTTGCCATCAATGAGCATCGATACGGGAACTTCTTTAATGCCCATGAGGATATCGCATGCATCCATATTTTCACTTACCTCGATCCCTGCCATTTCATATTCCTTATTTGAATAACAGCGGTTATCCGATTTTTGAACGATGATCTTTACCTGGGGGTGGTTTTTATGGAGCCACTTACACTGGGCTGGTGTAAGTGCCACCCTGTTATCTGCTGGTGTTTTTCCTTCTCTGATTAATCCTATTTTAAGCATCTGTTATCCTATTTGGCGGCAATTTACATTTTAGATTTAATATCCGTAAACATACATTTGTAAAATGAATTATTTTGAATTATTCGGATTGCCGGTAGCTCCTATGGTTGATAAGCGGTTTTTGTCAAGGAAGTTTTTTGAATTGCAAAAAGAAAGCCACCCCGATTTTTTTACCCGCGACAGTGAAACTGAACAGGAAAATGCTTTGGAAAAATCTGCCGATATAAATAAAGCATTCCAGATTTTTCAAAGGGAGGATAAAACAATTGAATATTTTCTGGAATTAAAAGGATTGCTCATTCCGAATGAGAAATACCAACTTCCCCCTGAATTCCTGATGGAAATGATGGAGATCAATGAAGCGCTGGCTGAAAATAATGCTGCAATGGTTGAAAGCCAGGTGGCAGTATATGAAACGGCTTTGGGAGAAGAAATAAAACCCATTCTGGAAAATTATGATGAAAATAAAACAAGTAAGGCTGACCTCCTTAAATTAAAAGCATATTATTACAAGAAAAAATATTTAAATCGTATTTTGGACAGGTTGGCTGATTGATGTAATATTGCAACCCGAAAACGATGTTAGATCGTTGTCAATGTTATTCAGAGAAATGCCCAGATGGCGGAATTGGTAGACGCAGCAGACTCAAAATCTGCCGTTCGCAAGGATGTGCAGGTTCGATTCCTGTTCTGGGCACGATACCCCCTTTTTAAGGGGGTATTTTTATGTTGTATATGTTTGCAAAGCATGTATTTTAAAATAATTGAACAATTATTTGGCAGTTTGAAAATTTTGTTTATTTTTAGCTTCTATTATTCCTCTGTTACCTATTTGATTTCACATCCCCCTACTTTTTATTATTTATTAAAAA
>JBBKWV010000262.1:0-15264 GCA_037969135.1 Ferruginibacter sp. | reverse complement strand
ACACAAAGGTCTTTACTGGAGTAAGGTTCCCGGAACGGAGGAAGCAAAGATGACGGAGCCTTCCAGGGATTATATGATCCCATTGGGAAAAGGAAATATTGTATTACCTGCCGAGGAAGAAAAAATAAAGAATGGAGAAAGCTGCTGTGTGATCACTTACGGCATGGGCGTTTACTGGGCCAAAGCCGCCGCAAAAAATTTTAAAGGACAGGTAGAAGTTATTGATCTCCGATCGCTCTATCCCCTGGATGAAGCCCTGATCTTTTCAACGGTGAAAAAACACGGAAAATGTTTGATTCTTACCGAAGAACAACAAAATAATTCATTTGCAGAATCGCTGGCCGGAAGGGTTTCGAAAGAATGTTTCCGGTTTTTAGATGCCCCGGTTGAAGTAATGGGTGCGCTCGACCTGCCTGCAGTCCCCATGAATGTTTTATTGGAAAATGCGATGTTACCCAATGCAGAAAAAGTAAAAACAACCATTCAGCAATTACTTTCTTATTAAGTAAGCCAGCACTTTTTACTTAAACTTTTTTATCCAAACTTTGGCAAAGTCAATAAAAGACTTTGCCAAAGTTGATTTTAAAATTAATTTGATTTTGCTGGAATGAACCCGGCCCGAAGGAACCTTGGAGTAACCTTAAACGCGTAACGAACCTACAAGCTGCTGGTTCGTTATGTGTTCGGTGTTGGTTCAATGTTTGTTCGGTACCTGACCTTTGGCAAAGTCTTTCGGGGACTTTGCCAAAGGTCACTTACAAACTCATCTTTCCATCTTTCATATGCAGTATCCGGTCGCTCATTGCAGCCAGTTGCTCATTGTGTGTAACAATTAAGAAGGTTTGCTGGTATTTATCTCTCAAAGAAATAAAGAGTTCGTGTAATTCCTTTGCATTGGTAGAATCCAGGTTTCCTGTTGGTTCATCTGCCATGATGATGGATGGATTATTGATGAGCGCCCTGGCAACAGCCACCCGTTGTTGTTCACCTCCCGAAAGCTGGTTGGGTTTATTTTCCAGCCTTTGTCCCAGACCAAGTGTTTCCAATAATTCTGTTGCCCTTGCTTCTGTTTCCTTTTTTTTGCTGCCCGCGATCCAACCCGGAATACAAACATTTTCCAGCGCAGTAAACTCCGGTAAAAGATGGTGAAACTGAAAAATAAAACCAATATGCTTATTCCTGAATTTTGACAGCGCCTTTCCGGATAATTTATCTATCCGCTGATTGTGCAACATTACTTCTCCTTTATCGGGTTTATCCAACGTTCCCAGAATATGGAGAAAAGTACTTTTTCCGGCGCCCGAAGATCCCACAATGCTTACAATTTCCCCTTTTTCAATATTTATATCCACATTTTTCAGCACATGTAATTTACCATAATGCTTTTCAATATTTCTTGCACTTAACATACGCCGAAAATAACCAATTATTGCTATAAACTTTGCTATGAGGTAGTTTCGCAGATATTATTTTTTCTATGTGAAATGTTTATTTTCAACGGAAAAAGGATCGAAATGCCGGTTCATATTAAATATTTAACTATAAGTTTTAAAAACACTTTTGGTTATTTCGTACGAACTTCTACATTTGCAAAAAATTAAACCTATTTCGTACGATGTTTTGGACACTAGAATTAGCCTCCCATTTAGAAGATGCTCCTTGGCCGGCCACAAAAGATGAACTGATTGATTACAGCATTCGCAGTGGTGCTCCAATTGAGGTAATTGAAAATCTTCAGGAACTTGAAGATGAAGGAGACCTGTATGAAGGACTGGATGACATCTGGCCCGATTATCCCAGCCAGGAAGATTTCTTTTTTAATGAAGATGAATATTGATACTGATTTAAGTTAATCGGATCAGAGTATCTGCATGTATAATTATAAAAAACCGTTCAGGATCTGAACGGTTTTTTTGATGCTATTTTTTTTGAAAACTGAATTTGAAATAAATCAGCATCAGGGAGAGTATGCAAATAATTCCATTGCAGATGATCACCGGCAACAATCCCCTGCCAAAACCATACAAGAGCCAAATGATGGTACTAAAAAAAACGATGAACATCATGGAAAGGTTAATGTCTCCCACACTTTTTGTTTTCCATGCCTGGTAAACCTGAGGCATAAACGCAATACTGCTCAATGCCGATCCGGTTAGTCCGGTCACTTCTGTCCAATCCATAAATGAAATGTTTAAACGGCTGATCAAAGTATGCTTAAATGCAACCTCATTTTTCCATTTGTTCAATCACAGCTGCAGTTACACCGGTAAACGAAAAGCCTCCATCATGAAACAGGTTCTGCATGGTTACCATTCTTGTCATGTTACTAAACATCATCACAATATAATTGGCACAATCTTCTGCGCTGGCATTGCCCAACGGGCTCATTTTTTCAGCATAGTTCATAAAGCCGTCAAATCCCTTTACGCCGCTTCCTGCTGTAGTACGCGTCGGTGACTGCGAGATGGTATTGATACGCACCTGTTTTTTAACGCCGTAATGATATCCAAAACTGCGTGCAACACTTTCCAGCAAAGCTTTGGCATCCGCCATTTCACTGTAATCGGGAAATACCCTTTGTGCTGCGATATAGGTCAATGCAACCACACTTCCCCACTCATTCAATGCATCTTTCTGCATACATGCAGCCAATACCCGGTGCAGGCTCATGGATGAGATATCGAGTGTTTTGGAATTGAATCCATAATCGATCTCCGTATATTGTTTTCCCTTGCGCACATTCACACTCATACCGATAGAATGCAAAACGAAATCGAAGCTTCCGCCAAAATGTTCCATGGCTTTTGTGATCAGATTGTCAACATCCTCTCCATTGCTCACGTCGCAGGGAATAACAGGTGCGCCGATCTTTTCAGCCAGCTTATTTATTTCGCCCATCCGCATGGCAACCGGTGCATTGGTTAAAACGATCTCTGCACCTTCTTCATGACATTTGATCGCCGTTATCCATGCAATTGACCTTTCATCCAATGCGCCAAAAATAATTCCTTTCTTTCCTTTAAGCAGGTTGTAAGACATAAAATTTTTTATTTCGTTTTTAATTCAATTATTCCGTAAAAGTAATTAGTTATTCTTTAACCCGTTTGTGTCATATAATTTTAATTTCCAACCATCTCGCGGGCATTTTCCAATGCAGCTGCAGTTGGTTTTTCCCCGCTCAGCATTTTGGCAATGGTTGTGATCCGCTCATCATTATTCAGTAACCTGATTGAAGTAACAATTTTATCATCCCGTATCTCTTTGTAAACAAAATAATGTGCATTCGCTCTTGCAGCGATCTGTGGCTGATGCGTTATAGCGATCAGTTGATGGGCTGCAGAAAGATTCTTCATGATGATGCTTACCTGCTTTGCAGCTTCTCCACTGATACCCGAATCAATTTCATCAAATATCAACGTAGGCAATTCCAGTTTTTGTGCCACCAAAGATTTAATGATCAGCATCAACCGGCTCAATTCTCCCCCGCTGGCAACTTTTTGCAGTGGTTCAAAACGATTGCTCTTGTTTGCATCAAATAAAAATGCAATGTCGTCAATACCATTTATGGATAATGAAGCATCCTGCATTTCAATTTTCAATAAGGCATTGGGCATACCAACCTGTACCAATAATTTATTCACTTTTCCCGAAAATATTTTTAACTGCCCCGATCTGTTTGCAGAAATTAACCGGGCAATACTTAAACAGGCTTCTTTTAATTTTTTTGATTGCGCCTCCAGCTTTTCAATCCCTACGGAAATATTCAGCACTGAATCCAGTTTTAACTGCAATTGCTCCTTTATCTGCAAAAGCGCTGCAGTTTCCCTTACCCCATGCTTTTTAAGCAGCTTATACCCCGCTGAGAGCCTTTCATTGATGATTTCAATGCGTTCGGGTTCGAAATGTACATTCCGGTCTATTTGTTCCAGTTCATCGGCCACATCCCCGATCTCGATCATGGCTGCAGCGATCCGTTGAACATGGCCTTCAATATCCGGATGGTATGGTTGCAATGTGGCCAGTTTGTTCTGCAACAGCTTCAGTTGATTTATCAGCGGCTGTTCGCTGTCCTTTAATTCAAAATAAATACTTCCCAGCTGTTGTTTTACATTTTCCGCATTGCTCAATAATTTCAATTCGGAATCCAATTCTTCCAGTTCATTTTCCTGCAGGGAAAGCTCATCTAGTTCCTCAAAAAGAAATGTATGATAATCCAGTTCCTTGTTCGCATTGCTTTGTTGCTGTTTCAGCAGATCCAGTTCTTTATTTATGCCGGCAAAAGTTGTGAAGTTTTCTTTTAACTGCTGCAACAATTCTCCGTTACCGGCAAATGCATCCAATACTTCCCGCTGAAAATTTTCCTTACCCAGATCAAGGCTGTCGAATTGCTGGTGCAGATCAACCAGGAAACCACTCAATAATTTTATCTGCGACAAATTCACCGGGGTATCATTGATAAAACTTCTTGATTTTCCATTAGCGGATATCTCCCTTCTGATCAAGATCTCTGATTCATTGTCGAGATCATTTGCAATAAAAAAATCCTTTAACGGTTTGCTTTGATTGATGATGAAACTGCCTTCTACAATACATTTTTTATCTGCTTGCTGTAAAACACTGCTGTCGGCACGTTCCCCTAAGATCAATCCAAGTGCCCCCATCAAAATACTTTTACCTGCCCCGGTTTCTCCGGTAATGATATTCAGGTTATCTGAAAACCGTATTTCCAATGCATCTATGATGGCGTAATTCTGTATGTGTAATTTTTGTAACATAGTATGGTCGGCAATTTAATGAAAATGTCGTTTGCAGAATATAGAATCTTACACTTAAAATAATAAATATCAAAAGCAGATGCTGGCAGGGCCGGAATGTATACCTTTTTAAAAAGTATGCTGCTAAAAAAATCATACTTTTCCCCATCATGCCCATTTCAGTATCGCTTCTCTATAAAAATAAGGGTATAAAAAATGCCCGTTATTTCGAACGGGCATTTCAAATTATTTAACAGGAATTATTTTACTTCTACCGTGTCATTCAGATCAGCATCCACCAGGATCCTACCGCAGTTTTCGCAAACCATCACTTTTTTACGCAACTTTATTTCACTTTGCTTTTGTGGAGGAATGGCATGAAAACATCCGCCACAGCTATCTCTTTCTACCGGAACCACTGCAAGTCCATTGCGGTAATTCTTGCGGATCCTGTCATAGCTCATCAAAAAACGCTCATCAACATGACTTCTTGCTTCTCCAGCGATCTTATTGTAATGCTTTTCTTCCTTTTCGGTTTCTTTGATGATCTTCTCCAGCTCCGCTTTTTTTCCGTTGAGGTTTGTTTCTTTGGTGCTCACTGCTTTTTTTGCAAACTCAAGCTGCTTTGCTTTTTCCCCTATTTCTTCCGTTGCATCTTTGATATGCTTTTCACACAGTTTTTCCTCAAGCTGCTGCATCTCAATTTCTTTATTGATAGCTTCAAACTCGCGGTTATTTTTTACGTTATCACTTTGCTTTTCGTATTTTTTAATAAGCGCCTGTGCTTCCTTGATCCCTTCTTTTTTCTGGTCAATAAATTCCTGGATACCATTGATCTCTTCTTCCACACGTGTTTGACGGGCATGAAGACCTTCAATTTCATCTTCCAGATCTTTTACTTCCATGGGAAGTTCACCTTTCAGGATCTGAACCTCATCCAGCTTGCTGTCAATTTTTTGTAAAGTAACCAGTGATGATAATTTTTCTTCTACTGAAAATTCTTTAACTGAAGCCATATTGTTATTATTTTTTTTAGTTTTCCGGCATTTTATCCGATCCCAACATTGTTGTGTCACTCACTTGTACTGTTTCGCTTTATGCAGCTTTTAGTAAAAATAGTTGACAGGATTGGTTTTAACCCCGGTTTTTAGGATGGCAAAGTTAGGGAAATTTTCACTCAAAATATCAAACAAAAGCGCTATCGTGAACTGTTCACTTTCATAATGTCCAATATCGGCCAGCAAAATCCTGCTGTCGGCATCAAAAAATTCATGATATTTCACATCTCCGGTAACATAAACGTCGGCTGTGGCTGCAATAGCTGCGGCTGTTAGAAAACTACCGGCCCCGCCGCAGAGGGCCACTTTTTTTATTTTTTTTCCGGTAAGATCCGTATGTCTTATTACCGAAAGATCAAATACCTGTTTTAATAAGGCTAAAAATGATTTTTCATCCATTTCATCTGCCAATTCTCCCATAATTCCGGCACCGGTCAGCTGGTGAACGTTGTTTAAAGGATAAACATCATAAGCTACTTCTTCATAAGGATGGGCATTTTTCATGGCTTTAATGATACCGGGTTGCAACCAAACCGGAAAGATCACTTCAATCTTTTTCTCTTTTTCCAGGTGTCTTTCTCCGGGTTTTCCTATAAAAGGATTGCTGGCTGTATTTCCCTTAAAGCTGCCGGTTCCATCCGTTGTAAAACTGCATTCACTGTAATTTCCGATATTTCCGGCACCGGCGGAAAACAAAGCCTCCAGTAATAAATCATGCTGTGCCTGCGGAACAAAAACTGCCAGCTTGTGTAAACAATTTTCTTTTGGCATTAAAATACGGCGATTCAATAAACCCAGCTTATCTGCGATCTTTCCATTTACACCATCAATCACATTATCCAGATTGGTATGTATTGCATAAACAGCGATATCATTTTTGATTGCCGCTATGACAGTATTCTCTACGTAATTTTTACCGGTGATCTTTTTTAATCCTTTAAAAATAATGGGATGATGCGCTACTACCAGGTTACAGTTTTTAGCTACCGCTTCCATCACTACTTCTTCCGTTGCATCCAGACAGGTTATGATACCTTTGCATTCCCAGGATGAATTTCCGGTTAACAATCCGGCATTATCATAACTTTCCTGTAAAGAAGGAGGAGCAAATTTTTCCAACAAGCGAATAATTTCCTGGATTTTCATTAAATGATATTTAAGTATGAATACTAAAACTTTATATAACAAGTATAAAACAAAGATGCAAAAAATAGCTGATGTAAAATATGCATCGGCCGTTTTGCAATGGGATCAGGAAACCTATCTGCCCCCAAAAGGCCAGGATATCAGGGGCGGACAGATTGCAACCTTGTCTGAAATAGCTCATGAAAGATTTGCAGATAAAAAACTGGGTGCCCTGTTAAAAGACCTTTTATCTAAAGAAGATCTGGGAGAGCGTGAAAAGAAGAATGTTTTATTAACGCTGGAAGATTATGACAAAAATAAAAAATACAGTTCGGCATTTGTACGCCGTATGAGCGAAACCATTAATAAAAGTTTTCATGCATGGATAAGCGCACGGAAAGAAAATGCATTTGCCGTTTTTCAAAAGCCATTGGATGATTTGATTCAGTTAAAAAAACAGGAAGCAGATATTTTGGGCTATGAACATCATCCTTACAATGCATTGATGAATGAATATGATAAAGGGCTCACCGTTGAAATTACGGATAACTTATTTTCATCATTGCGTCCACAACTGGGTGATCTGCTGCAATTAATCAGCAATCAGCCGCAAACGGACAACCGGTTTATGTACCAGCATTTTGAAAAAGACAAGCAATGGGAATTCGGTCTGGAACTTTTAAAAAGAATGCAATTTGATTTTAAAGCCGGCAGACAGGATATCAGCGAACACCCTTTCACCATTAATTTCAACAGCGATGATGTACGGGTTACAACAAGAATTGACGAGCATGATCTTGGCAATATGACCTGGAGTTGCCTGCACGAAGGCGGGCACGCATTGTATGAACAGGGTTTGCCTGCCAGCGAATATGGATTGCCTGCCGGAGAATACTGTAGCCTGAGTATTCATGAAAGCCAAAGCCGCTTATGGGAGAACAGCATTGGCAGGGGAATTGAATTCTGGGAATATAATTTCCCTTTATTAAGAACTGTATTTCCGGAACAGTTAAAAAATACAAACCTTAAACATTTTTACAAAGCCATAAATAAAGTTGAACCATCACTGATACGAACTGAAGCAGATGAACTGACATATCATTTTCATATTATGATCCGTTATGAATTGGAAAAATTATTAATAAAAGGAAGTTTAAAAACAGCAGATATCCCCGCATATTGGAATGAATACTATAAAAAATACCTGGGAGTAATTGTCCCGGATGACAAACAGGGTTGTTTGCAGGATGTACACTGGAGCCATGGCAGTTTTGGATATTTTGCTACCTATAGTATTGGTAGTTTGTATGCAGCCCAGTTTTTCAACAGTATACAGAAAAACAATTCCGGTTTATCTGATGAAGTAAAAAATGGCAATAATAACAGCATTTTAACCTGGCTCAAACAACATATATATCCCTATGGCCGTTATCACAATTCAGAAGAATTATGCAACCATGCCACCGGAGAAAAATTAAACAGCCGGTATTTTATTGATTATGCTATTAAAAAATATACCGATATTTATAGAAAATAATTTAAAAGAAATGCCGGTAAAAGTATACAGGTTCAGATATGTCATAGCTATATTACTCTCTGTTTTGTTATTGGCTACCAGTTGCAAAAAAACGAAAGACGCGATCACACAGAATTTATTACAGCAATATTTTGATACCAATATCCTTAACCGCGATTTTAAGGTGAAACTTGCTACCGACAATGGTACAGATCTAACCACACAATACGATGGATATACTTTCCGATTGCTGAAAAATACCAATTATGATGGCCCGATGACGGGAATTAAAAACGGCACTACAATTACCGGCACCTGGACCAGTAATGATGATTTCAGCAAACTAACGATTTCACTCACACAACCTTCTATACCTGCCGAGTTCATATATTTGAACAGGAGTTGGCGCTTTACAAAAAAAGATGTTCCGGTAATGGAATTAGCCCCTTGGGGTAGTTCAGCCCCCTATGTATTACATATGGAAAGGCTTTAACATTTTTTTATCCCTGCACAATAATTTTTTTCTTTTTCTGTTTTAACAATTACCACAAAGTGATTCAATTTTATCGCTGTGTGTAAAATCCAAATGATCCATTAAGTAATCCAATAAAGAAAGGTGGATCATAGTACCCTAACACTTAAAAGAAAAACATTCCTATGCCTACCTTTACTTCGCTAAAAACCGGATTAATTTTCGTTTTATTGGCTCTTATCGGCTTTAACAGCAAAGCACAATTGAATGCACAATTCACTGCTTCCTCCACTTCAGGATGTTCTCCGCTGGTGGTAAATTTTACAGATCAGTCAACAGGGAATCCAACGCAATGGCGCTGGAATTTAGGTAATGGAACAATTTCCAATTTACAAAACCCTTCTGTAACATATTTTACACCGGGTCAATACACTGTAAAACTGGTGGTAATAAATGCAAGTGGTTCGGATTCAATAATCAAAACCCAGTATATCAACATTTTTGCACAACCGGTGGTTGATTTCAGCGCTACGCCGAGAGACGGATGTTTCCCTTTGCCTGTACAGTTTACAGATCTGAGTACAACCAATAATGGTACAAATACACAGTGGCAATGGGATTTTGGTGATGGTACATTTGGCAATACCCAAAACCCATCTCATGTATATACAGCCGGTGGAAATTACAATGTTTCCCTGGTAGTAACCAATAGCAATGGTTGTTTTAAAGCGCTGACAAAACTTCAATATATTCAAATTGCAAGTGGTGTCAGAGCTGGCTTCACAAACAGCACTCCAACAACCTGTACTCCGCCGGTAAATATTAATTTTCTAAATACCTCTACGGGAATAGGTGCATTAACGTATAACTGGAATTTTGGTGATGGCTCTACATCAACTCAAGTTAACCCTTCTTATAATTATGCAACATCTGGTAGTTACACAGTACAATTAATTGTTACCAATAGCTCAGGTTGTAAAGACACGCTTATCAGGCCCAATGCTGTAACGATTGGCGCCACCAATACCAAATTCAATGCGCCAGACACTGCATGTGCCGGTGCCAACATTGTCTTTAATAATACATCTACCCCGGTTCCTGTAAGTGCATTCTGGAATTTTGGAGATGGCACAACATCAACCGCCATCAGCCCGACCAAAGCATTTCTTTTACCCGGATCCTACCAGGTAAAACTGGTAAATATTTATGGCGTCTGTAAAGATTCCATTACCAAAACGATCGTGATCACCACATTCCCAACGGTAAATTTTTTAACAGCAGATACTGTTGCATGTAATGCTCCTTTTACAGTAAACTTTACCAACACAAGTGTTGGTGCAGTAAGTTACAGCTGGACTTTTGGGGATGGAGGAACTTCTACTCAGGCAAATCCAACCCATACTTATACAACAGCAGGTATTTATAATGTACGATTGATTTCTACAAATATTTATGGATGCAGTAACAGCATAACAAAACAGAGTTATATAAAAATAATCCTGCCAATTGCTAGTATAAATAATTTACCACAGCTGGGTTGTGCTCCGTTTGACTGGACTTTTTCATCCGCAGTAACTTCTTCGGAACCTGTAACAGGTTACTTTTGGGATTTTGGCGATGGCAGCACTTCTGCATTGGAAAATCCTACACATACATATGGACCCGGGAATTACAATATCACTTTAATAATAACTACAGCAAGTGGTTGCACAGATACTGTTAAAGTAAACTCAGGTATTAAAGTAGGTGTTAAACCAGTCACTGGTTTCAGTGCTACGCCAAGAGATGTGTGTGCTCATTTAGATGTAAATTTTACAGATCTTTCAACAGGAAATATAGATCAGTGGTTATGGGATTTTGGTGATGGCGGTAATTCAACTGTTCAAAATCCAATACATATTTATGAAGACACCGGTTTTTTCCATGTTCAATTAATTGTTTGGAATAACGGTTGCCCCGACACGTTAAAAATTGATAATTATATACACGTAAAACCTCCTATTGCAAAATTCACGGTAGCCACAACCTGCAGTGATCCGTTAAACAGGATCTTTACAGACCAGTCAATTGGAGCAGATCAGTGGGATTGGGATTTTGGAGATGGCACTACCTCAAATATTCCCAGCCCGGTACATATGTATGCAGCTTCGGGAATATATATAGTAAACTTAACTGTTTTGAATTTTTCAACAGGCTGTACTTATACAACAACAAAATCTGTAAGGGTTATAGCAGAAACCGTAGATTTTAGTGCATCCGATACCGTTATTTGCAGAAATAATACAGTCAGTTTTAATTCTATAGTTTCTAATCCTGCAAACCTGTCTTTCTATCAGTGGTCATTTGGCGATGGTACAACTGCTACAGGTCAGAATGCAACCCATACGTATACTGTTTCGGGAATTTATGATATATCGCTAATTACCATCGACTGGAATGGTTGCAGGGATACACTATTTAAAAATCAATACATCAGGGTTAATGGTCCGAAAGCCAATTTCATTTCTCCGGTGGTAACATCCTGCCTGCAAAACAACATTACTTTTACCGACAGCTCAACCAGTGATGGCACTCATCCTATTACACAATGGATATGGAATTATGGTGATGGTGTAATAGACACTTTATCGTCGGGGCCATTCCAGCATACTTATTCATTACCCGGGACCTATACTGTAACGTTAATTGTAAAAGACAGTAATGGTTGTATTGATAGTATCGTAAAATCTAATTTACTTACTGTTTCTAAACCTGTTGCTAATTTCACAGCTGAGACCTTATCATGCCCCGGTGCGTCTGTTTTATTCCTGAATAGTTCTACAGGCACTGGTTTAATTTATCGCTGGTATTTTGGTGACGGTGGCTTTAGCATCGATGCTAACCCAAGACATGTGTATGCAGCAAACGGGACTTACACTGTAAAACTGGTAATATTTGATCAATATGGTTGTTCAGACTCAATTACAAAGCCCAATTATATTATAATAAATACGCCGGTTGCGGGTTTCAATGTAAGTGATTCTATTGGCTCTTGTCCACCATTAATTGTAACTTTTACCAATACATCTCAAAATTATACATCTTATTTATGGGATTTTGGAGATGGAACATCTTCCAATGCCATCAACCCTTCACACTTTTATAATGTTCCGGGTGTTTATAATTCTAAACTTACCGTTTCCGGTCCTGGTGGATGTACATCCATGATAGAACAAAAGATCACAGTAAGAGGCCCTTTTGGTACATTCACATATACACCAGTATCGGGATGTAAGCCACTGACCGTAAATTTCAGGGCAACGACCTATGACAGGGTTTCCTTTATCTGGGATTTCAGTGATGGAAGTACTGTAGCTACTTCTGATTCCATCATATCACATACATATATCGATGAAGATTTTTATGTACCGAGAATGATCCTGATCGATATAGGTGGATGTGTAGTACCAATAAGTGGACCAGATACCATTTTTGTTCAAGGTATCACTTCACAGATGAATTTTAATTCTCAAACACTTTGTGATGCCGGAACTGTTCAATTTAATAGTTCAACGTCTAGTAATATTCCAATCAGTGGATATCAATGGAATTTCGGAGATGGGACTACATCGACAAGCCCAAATCCATCTCATTTTTATAACGCTCCGGGATTATATTATCCAACGCTTACTGTTTCATCATCATTGGGATGTAAAGATTCAGTACGAAGTCTAACACCAGTAAAAATTGTAAGCACACCCAACGCAGTCATTACTCAAACAAACAATGGTTGCGTACCCGTTACTGTATCATTTAACGGATCATTGAATGTAGCAGATACTTCTGCATTGAACTGGCAGTGGAATATGGGTAATGGAAATATGTATAATATCAGCAGCCCTGATGATCAAATTTATTCAGTGGCCGGCACTTACCCGATTAGTTTGTTTGTAACAAACAGTTCGGGATGTGTGGATACTGTTTTATCTTCTGTTAAAGCATTTGCGATACCAAATGTAAGCGCTGGTTCAGATCTGCTGATATGCCAGGGAACCGGTAAAAATTTACTGGCCACCGGAGCAGCAACTTATGTGTGGACACCTTCCACTGGATTGAGTTGTACAAATTGTGCAAACCCCTTAGCAACACCTAATGTATTGACTAATTATATTGTTACCGGCACTACTATTGAAGGTTGCACGAATAAGGATACCATTACACTAACTGTGAAATATCCATTTGTTATGACCAACAGCCCCGGTGACAGTTTATGTGTCGGAGGTTCAGCCAGATTATCTGCATCCGGTGCTCTAACTTATACTTGGAGTCCATCAACGGGCCTGAACAATGCAAACATTTCATCACCCATTGCATCACCAACAGTATCTACTACCTATATGGTCATCGGAACTGATGATAAGAATTGTTTTAGCGATACAGCATATATCCCAATCAGGGTATTCAATTACCCAACAGTGGAAGCGGGTCCTGATAAAACACTGAATGTTGGACATCCTTTGATTCTTACTCCCCTCATTTCATCAGATGTGACCAATGTTAGCTGGAGCCCGACCGGAACGATCATCAGCAGCAATTATCCCGCTGTTACTGTGATGCCGAACCAGAGCACCACTTACGATGTTATGGTTACCAATTCGGGAGGCTGTACTGCAAAAGACAATGTTACTGTTCACGTTATTTGCAATGGTGCAAACGTATTTATTCCAAATACATTTTCACCAAACGGTGATGGAAACAACGAGATATTTTATCCAAGAGGTACCGGATTATTCAGCGTAAAATCTGCAAGGATCTTTAACAGATGGGGTGAAGTGATATATGAAAAACATGATTTCACTGCCAATGATGCATCCGCTGGATGGGATGGTACCTATAAAGGACAAAAATTAAATACAGATGTTTTTGTTTATATGATTGAGATCGTATGCGACAATAATATCAAGTTGGTTTACAAAGGAAATGTAACACTGATTAAATAAAAAATAACACAGATGCAAAGTGGAAAAAAAATATTTCCACTTTGCATCACAAAACAAAAATAAATATCCAAAATCCGTTTTTGTGCAATACTAAAAAATGCTAACTGTTCGTTATTAATTTGCACAAGAATATTAAAACACCTCTTTCCAAACCATGAAAAATTCTTTACACCTACTCCTGGTAGTGAGCATGCTTGTATGCTCCCCGGAAGGAAAATCGCAGGACATTCATTTTTCCCAGATTTTCGAAACACCTCTCTTAAGGAATCCCGCATTGGCAGGTTTGTTTACCGGAGATGTAAGAATACAATCAGTTTACCGCACTCAATGGAACAGTGTTACTACTCCTTATAAAACAGGATCATTAAACGGAGAGGTGAAGATCCCAGTAGGTCATGCAAATGATTTTGTAACAATCGGTGCACAATTTTTATACGACAAAGCAGGTGACATTGCATTAACGTCCACTCATGTGTTACCCACCATTAATTATCATAAATCATTGAGTGATATTAAAAACAGCTATTTGTCACTTGGCATAATGGGAGGATGGGTTCAAAGAAGTATTGACAGATCCAAAATGACTACTAATAGCCAGTTTGATGGCTCAGGTTATAACGGCACTTTAGCAACCGGAGAAACATTTACCAACTCCTCATATTCTTATTTGGATGGAAGTATTGGCATGAGCCTCAATTCACAGGTTGGCGAAAATATAGACAACAATTTTTATTTCGGCATTGCTTACCACCATTTTAACAAACCCCGCAAACTATCATTTTACAGTAATAATCAATACGAGATGACGCCAAAATGGGTAGGCTCAGCTGGCCTCAGAATGAGCATGGCCGACAACACATATTTTACTATTGAAGGAGATTACAATGTTCAGGGTGCTTATACAAAAGCCATGTTTGGCGGATTATATACATGGAAAATGGGCGATATAGATGATCCCAAATACAGTATTCATGCAGGTGCATATCTGCGATGGAAAGACGCATTGATACCGGTAGCAAAAATTGATTTCAAACCTGTTTCAATTGCAGTCAGTTATGATGGAAATATCTCTCAATTAAAAACTGCAAGTTCGGGCCAGGGCGGATTCGAAATTTCATTAACATATCAAAAATTCAAAGACCGCGATAACAGCAGCAAAGATGCTGTCAGGTGTCCGAGATTTTAAAAATATTCACGATCTGTAATTCAATGTAATGTTCGTCTAACAATTGAAAGTTTTTTGTTTTATGGATTGTTTGGATAAGAAGGCCCTGCCGTTAGGCGGGGTCTTCCGTTTTTATCCTTTTATAAAATTGCGATCAGATTTATTTAAGATAATTACCTTCACAATAAAATTAAA
>JBBKWV010000261.1:0-3051 GCA_037969135.1 Ferruginibacter sp. | reverse complement strand
ATTAATTAATTGACTGGTAAGCATATTGTCAAATGAAAGGGATGAGAACGGGTACTGATATTAAAGTAGAATCCGTTTTTTAAACTCCTGCATATGAAAACAGGTAATTAATAGCATTTATTCTTGTCAGCATGTGACTAAGAGAAGCGAAGCTATGTGAAACCTGAATCCTTAACGGTAAATCACATACGAACTTTTGTTTTAGCATTTCAATTTACCCAATTAAAAATAGCAATACATTTGCATATGTTACAATTTAATAAAAGCTTTTTAAACTTATCTTTTTTCTTATTTATTGCAATTGGGGTAATATCTTGTACAGCACCCAAAAAAGTAGTTTACCTGTATAATCTGAAGGACAGCACTGCAGGCAGTTTACAAACTGCACAAATGAATTTTGAAAACCCGATCCAAAAAAATGATCAACTATGGATCACCATAGGCGGAAGCAATATTGCCGATTTGGTAGTGGTAAATTCTGGCAATGGGAGCACGCCCGGGTCAGCGTCCGCTTCTGGTACAAATAGCTCCACTTCAACAGGATACCTGGTAGAGGCAGATGGAAAAATTAAATTACCTTATTTAGGAAAAGTACAGGCAGAGGGTCTCAGCAGATTACAACTGGAAGCTTTTTTAACAGAGAAATTTAAAGAATTTACCAAAGAGCCCGTAGTGAATGTTCGATACATGAATTATAATTTTTCTGTTTTGGGGGAAGTAATTAATCCTGGAAGATTTAGCATGCCATCTGAACGTACTACTATTTTAGAAGCCATCGGAATGGCCGGCGATATCAGTGAATTGGGTAAAAGAGAAAATGTATTGGTTATCCGGGAAGTGAATGGACAAAGAGATTTTGCAAGAATCAACCTTTTATCAAAAGACATATTTAATTCTCCATATTATTATCTGAAAACAAATGATGTAGTATATGTTGAACCTGTTAAGACAAGGTTTTTCAACAGAACCGGCATACCGCAGTATTTTAATATTGCTGCTGTTGGTTTATCTTTACTGATAACAATCATTAATCTTAGAAAATAGATAATCCACAGTTATAATGGCATCCGTTAATACCGAATTCAATAGTCCTAATGATTCATTAGACCAGAATCAACAGTTAAAACGTGTATTTTACCGGATCATTCCTTTTTGGCCACTGATGTTCATTGTTTTTGCCCTTAGTTTTTTTGGGGCATACATGTATTTGCGGTATACGATACCGGTTTATGAAGTAAATGCAAGACTGATTGTAAATGATGATTCGCAACAAAAAAATTCTAATTTAATTGAAGCTTTTAAAATTGACACACGTAACCTTTCCAATGAAACCGAAAGGGAACTGGAGGTTCTCAGGTCAAAAGATTTGTTGAGAAAATTGGTTGCTAAAGTACAATTGAATGTACAATACAGTCAGAAAGGTTTTGTAAGAGATGGCCAGTTTTTTGACAGACTGCCTTTTAGTATTCAAATTGAACAACCAGATTCCATTCGTAAAAGGATTTTCGGGGAAGTAAAAATTATCAATAATACTATCAGTTATAATAATGAAATATTTGCAACGGATACGAGTGTGGTCACAAAATTTGGAAAGGTTCGCTGGCATATCAATCCTGAGTTTAATACTGCTTCAACAGAAAAAATTTTTCTGACAATACTGCCGGTTTCTTTTACTGCCGGATCAATTAAAGCTGCACTTTCGATCAAACCGATCAGTAAGCAGTCTTCCATTCTGGAATTAACCTATAATGATGATATTCCCGGCAGAGGTGTTTTAATTTTGGAAAACCTGATCGCATTATACGGATCTACATCTGTTGATTATAAAAGCAGGATTTCAGATAATACTCTTCGGTTCCTCGATGAAAGATTGAGGCTGGTTTCAGAAGAATTAAGTGGGGTAGAAAAAAACATGCAGTCTTTCAAATCAACCCAGGGTATTACTGACCTGGGAACAGAGGGCAGTCTGTATCTGGAACAATTAAAAGAATCCGATTCAAAAATCAGTGAGCTGGATGTTCAACTCGATGTATTGAAACAAATTGAACAATATGTATCAAAAAGGAATACGAGCAACAGTGAAATACCGGCTACACTCGGTATTACCGATCCCGTATTAACAAACTTACTGAGCCAATTATTTAGAACAGAATTTGACCTCGAAAAATTAAAACAGACTTCCGGTTCAAAAAATCCACAGATAGAAATTTATGAAGCCGAGATCTCAAAATTAAAGCCTAGTATTTCTGCCAGTTTAAGTAACCTGAAATTAAGAATGATTGCAAGCCGTTCCCGTCTTAAGGCTGATAATGACAGGTTAAGCTCCAACCTTGGAAAAATCCCGCAAAAGGAAAGGATGCTTTTGGATATTAGCCGGCAGCAGGGAATAAAAAATGCGATCTATACATTTTTATTACAAAAAAAGGAAGAATCAGCCATAGCTGCAGCTTCCATTGTTCCCAATTACAGGTTGCTGGAAAAACCGGAATCGGGTGGAATTGTAAAACCCATTTCTAAAAGGATTTATACAATAAGTATCATCATTGCTATTATTGCAATTGTATCGTTTGTTTACTTTAAAGAATTTTCAGGAAGCAATATTCTTTACAGATCACAGATCGAAAGCAGATTACCAATACCCATTGTGGGAGAATTGATTTACCAGCAGGCGGAAAATAAATCTCCTTTTGTGGTTGGAGTCGGAAAGCGGACAATGATCGCAGAACAATTCAGAGAACTGAGGACCAACCTTGGTTATATTGCCATCAATAAAAAAGATGAGTGTAAGATCATTTTAGTAACATCTTCCATTCCAAATGAAGGGAAAAGTTTTGTGTCTATAAATACTTCTGTTAGTTTATGCCTTACAGGTAGTAAGGTTGTTTTACTTGAGTTCGATTTAAGAAAGCCAAAGATCAGCAGTGTAATGGGGATCGACCGCGACCCCGGTTTAAGTAATTATTTGATTGGAAAGGCTTCATTTGCCGAGATTGTAAAACCGCATCCGGATATTGAAAACTTCAGTATCATTCCATCCGGCCCGATCCCACC
>JBBKWV010000260.1:0-3116 GCA_037969135.1 Ferruginibacter sp. | reverse complement strand
ATCATGCGCAATCCACCTACTACAGGAGCATTGTTCCAGGCTGCCAATTCTTCCAGATTGCTGCTACCCCTTTCGACTGCGTGTTTTGCTTCCAGGTAACTGGTTGATAAATATTCCGGAATATGCACATGCATTTTACTCAGCATGGAAGTAAAATAATCACTCCAGCTAAAAGCCACATATATATTACCAATAGAATATTCCATGATCAAAGCCCAGCCTATCACCCAGGCAATCAATTCCCCGAAACTTGCATAGGCATAAGTATATGCACTACCTGCTACCGGTATACGACTGGCAAACTCAGAATAACACAATGCAGTAAAAGCACAGGCAATACCTGTTATCACAAACAACATAATTACTCCCGGGCCACCGTGAAAAACTGCATAACCAAGGCTACTGAAACTTCCTGCTCCCAAAATGGCAGCGATTCCGAAAAAAGTAAGGTCCTTTACAGTCAGTACTCTTTTAAGACTGTGTTCTCCATGAGGCTGGTCGGAACTTTCTGCTAAAATACTGGAGATATTTTTTTTTCTGAAAAGTGAATTACTCATATTGTTATTTTTCTTTTAAAAATGATCCTGAATCATCAACAGTTTCCATTTCTTATTTATCCCGTAGCATTAAATACTTTGCCAATACTTCCAGTTCTTTTTTTCGTGTTGAGAGCACTGCAATATCATCCAGATGCTTCATAGCCACTTTATAATATTTTTCTTTCAATGCCTCAGCCCATTCATCCACTTTACAATCTTTGAAAATCTGCAATACAGCATTTACTTTTTTAACTTTCTCCTGTTCATTTTCCGGAAAACCATTCATCAAACCTGCCAGTTCTTTTTTTTGGGTATCCGTAGCAACGTCCATAGCATGAATAAATAAAAATGTTTTTTTATTTGCCAGGATATCCCCACCTGCGAGTTTGCCAAATTTCACCGGGTCACCGAATGCGTCCAGGTAATCGTCCTGCAACTGGAAAGCGATTCCCAGATTTTTTCCAAATTCATATAAATGTTGCTGATTCCCTGCACCAGCCCCTCCTAAAATGGCCCCCAACTGAAGGCTGGAAGCCAGTAATACAGATGTTTTCAACGATATCATGTGTACATAAGCATCCAGACTTACAGTATCCATTTTTTCAAAATCCATATCCAACTGCTGCCCTTCACAAACTTCTTTGGCCGTTTTATTAAATAAAGAAATGACTCTTTGAAGATGAATGGGTTTGATCTGATTTATATAATCATAAGCAGCAACGAGCATAACATCACCTGCAAGTAAAGCGGTGGCATCTCCGTATTTTGTATGCACGGTTGCCATACCACGGCGAAGCGGTGCTTTGTCCATGATGTCATCATGTATAAGGCTGAAATTATGGAATAGTTCAATGGCTGTTGCAACCTTATATGCATCGGGATCAATCGCATCAAAAAGTTCGTTGCCCATTAATACACAAACCGGACGCACTCTTTTACCACCGATTCCCAAAATATATTGAGATGCATTGTATAAATTCTGTGGCTCCTGCGGAAAATGTCTTTTATTAAATTGTTCTTCAAAAAGTTTTGAAAGTTCAGTAAAAGATTGCATTATAAGAAAAGAGTTATGATTTATAATTTGAAATATTAATCTTTAAATTATTTTTTCTTTTTGACAGTTTTTTTGGCTGCAACCGGTTTCTTCACATCATCCGACAGCCAGACATAATCCAGTTGTCTTTTTAACAGATTTGCTGCTGCAACTTTTATTCTTATCTTATCTCCCATCCTGAATTTCTTTCCTGTTCGCATACCCAGTAAAGCATAATCCGTTTCATCAAATTTAAAATCATCTACTTCATACAGATCACGCACGCTTACCAATCCTTCACATTTATGCTCAATGGTTTCAACCCAAAAACCAAAAGAGGAAACACCACTGATGATGCCATCAAAATCTTCTCCAACAAATTGCTGCATATACTGCACTTGTTTATATTTATTTCCTGCACGTTCCGATTCCATTGCACTCCGTTCACGATCACTGCAATGCTTGCACTTTTCATCCATCTTCTTATCTATCTTCAGATTCTTTTCCAGACATTGCTGCAAAACCCGGTGAACGATCACATCAGGATAGCGGCGTATCGGTGAAGTAAAATGACAATAATTTTCAAATCCCAAACCATAATGGCCCACATTGGTTGAAGTATAAACAGCCTTAGCCATTGTTCTTATTCCCAATTGTTCCAGTATATGCTGCTCTGGTTTGCCTTTTACATCTTCCAGTAATTTATTGAATGAAGCAGCAACTTCTTTCTCGCTTTTATTATTAAAATCATAACCAAATTTTTTGGCAAAAGATGTGAAAGTCTTTAATTTTTCCTCATCAGGCGTATCGTGAATACGATAAGGAAAAGGTATTGGCTCTTTGTTTATTTTTATTTTTGAGATATATTCAGCAACAGTACGATTTGCCAGTAACATAAATTCTTCCACCAGTTTATGCGCATCCTTGCTTTCCTTGATCGTTATCCCAATGGGATTCCCGTTTTCGTCCAGCTTAAATTTCACTTCCTGTGATGAAAAATTTATGGCTCCGTTATCAAACCTTTCTTTTCTGAATTGTTTGGCAAGCCCGTTCAATAATGTAATGGGTTTGTAATGAAGCCCTTCACCAGATTCAATTGTTTGCTGAACCTCTTCATACGTAAAGCGATGATTGCTGTGAATAATGGTACGGCCGATCCACTTGTGCTTTATTTCTGCTCTGTTACTGATCTGGAAGATTACTGAAAAAGTATACTTGTCTTCATTGGGCCTTAAAGAACACAATTCATTTGAAATTTTTTCCGGTAACATGGGGTTCACCCTGTCGGGAAGGTAAACACTTGTTGCCCTTTTGTAAGCGGCCTTATCTAAAATACTATCCGGTTTAACAAAGTGGCTCACATCTGCAATATGAATTCCGATCTCATAATATCCATTATCCAGATTTCTGATTGATATAGCATCATCAAAATCTTTTGCATCAAAAGGGTCAATCGTAAAAGTGAGAAAATCCCGGCAGTCTTTTCTTTTGCTTGTCTCTTCCCGGCTGATTTTACCTGATAATTTTGTAACCTCCTTTAAAAC
>JBBKWV010000259.1:0-3535 GCA_037969135.1 Ferruginibacter sp. | reverse complement strand
TTTATAAAGATAACTTAATAAGTATTTTTAAAAATCAAATATATTAGAAACATAACAAAAGATGATCAATATCATTGCCGCCGGAAAGTTAAGATTACCATAAGGCTAAATACTTAATTCTTACCTTTGCATCCTAAAATTATTTTAATATGAAGGAAGTGTATATTATTTCAGCAGTACGGACACCCATTGGTAGTTTCGGCGGATCATTGAAAGGGTTTACAGCGACTGAATTGGGCAGTTTTGCCATTAAAGGAGCTTTGGAAAAAGCAGGGATCAAGGGAGAACTGGTTAATGATGTATTGATGGGTTCTGTGATACAAGCCAATCTTGGTCAGGCACCAGCAAGACAGGCGGCCAAATTTGCCGGTTTACCCAATGAAGTGAATTGTACAACGATCAATAAAGTTTGTGCAAGTGGCATGAAAGCTATTTCCCTGGCAGCACAATCGATCATGCTGGGTGATGCAGATATTGTTGTTGCCGGAGGTATGGAAAGCATGAGTAATGTTCCTTTTTATACCGACAGCATGCGTTGGGGTAACAAATACGGTAACACGCAAATGATAGATGGTTTGGCCAAAGACGGTTTAACCGATGTTTATGATGGTAAGGCGATGGGAAATGCCGCAGAATTATGCGCCTCTACCTGTGGCGTAAGCAGGGAAGAACAGGATGCTTTTGCAATAGAAAGTTACAAACGGAGTCAGGCTGCTGTTAACGATGGCAAATTTAAAGAGGAAACAATAGCGGTGTCCATTCCACAACGTAAAGGAGATCCGGTTATATTCGACAAGGATGAGGAACCTTTTAATGTGAAATTTGATAAGATCGCTTCATTGAACGGGGCATTTCAAAAAGGCGGTACTGTTACTGCCGCAAACGCATCCACGATGAATGATGGTGCTGCTGCACTTGTATTAATGAGTAAAGAAAAAGCTGATGAACTCGGATTAAAACCTATTGCGAAGATCATTAGTTATGCCGATGCAGAACAGGCACCTGAATGGTTTACCACAACGCCATCACTGGCTGTGCCCATTGCAGTTAAAAAAGCAGGACTTAAAATGGAAGACATCTCTTTCTGGGAACTGAATGAAGCATTCGCAGTTGTTGGAATAGAAAACAGCCGCCGCATGAAACTGGATCCCGCAAAAGTGAATGTAAACGGGGGAGCAGTTTCCATTGGTCATCCGCTGGGTTGCAGTGGGGCAAGGATCATCGTTACCCTGATAAATGTGCTGAAACAAAATAAAGCAAAGTATGGTGCTGCAGGAATCTGTAATGGTGGCGGTGGTGCAAGTGCGATGGTGATTGAAAATGTGTAATTATGAAAGTTGTTTCCAACAGCAACACTAATTTATTTCACTAAAAGAATATAAAAAATAAGCCGGTTACAAAAATGTATCCGGCTTATTCATATTTGTGAACTAGTTATCTATTTTAATTGAACCTTAATTTTCGCTTCTTTTGTCCCATTATTTTGAACTAAGATCTGCCCTGAATTTCAACATTTCACTCCAACGCTTTTCAACACATTCAGCAAATATTTTCAAGAACCCATCCCATGAACCAGCGCCATTTGCCATTTCGTAACGTTCTTTAAATGGTTTCCGGTAACCTTTATCCAACTCTTTCAACCCATTTTTTAAACGGGTAACGATGATGATTTGTGGTGAGCCTGAAGCAAATGCCTCATAAACGGCAACACTTTCATTTCCTGCATTCCATGCGGCTTTTGACTTTTTGAGTTCTTCTTTGTATTTATCAACCATTCCGGGTTTCAAAAAAATGTGATTGATAATTATTTTTTCCGCATAATCTGTGATTTGAACAGTACTTAATTCTTCATTAAAAGTTGCAAATGCCGAACTTCCTTTTTCACTGAGTAAAGGTGCAACCATTTTATCCCAATCGGCCATATGTTCCTTACTTATAATTCCTCTGCCATCAATTGTTTCCCAGCTATTTGGTCCTTCTGTGATATGATACCCGCCTGCATCAGGGCCCGACTGTATTTCAAATACTCGCCATTTCCAGTTACCGGTATGATATTTTAATGAATGCGCTGTAAGCGCTTTTTCAAACTCTGCATTTTTATCTGCTTTGGAAAAAATGCGATCAGTACTTACAACATTTTTAGTCTGACTGACTCCAAAAAATGGAATCAGTATTAAAAAAAGAATCATCTTTTTCATAAAAAAATTTTAATGATGGATGCCGTTTGGCAAAATTGTTTGAACAAGAAAGGTTAGAAGGAGGTTTTAATATATCGGATAAGAAACGAATATAATATACTAATATTAAAATTGCAAGTAATATTTAATTTTCTTTTTAATATTGAATTTTAATATTTTGGATTACCTTGTCAGCGTATGGTCCGACAAGTAATTATCCTGTTCTTCCTTGTCTTGATAATTGTTGGCTTTTCTATGAAAACCAATGATAATGGTATATCTCCCCAGGCAAAAGCAGTAAAACAATTGTATTTAAAAAACGCTGAAAAATTTAAAACGGAAGCTGACCGGTTAAATAGTTATATAAAAAAAGGAGAGGAGCAAAAGATCAGAACACAATTTATCAAAACCCGATTGGCATACAAGCAAATTGAACTTTTTGCTGAATACTGGTTCCCTTTTTATGCAGGAAAACTGAATGGCCCACCCATTCCATTTTACGAAGAACCGGAGCCGGATATGCAGGTACAATATCCTCACGGATTACAATTGATAGAATCCTGGATATTCCCAAAGATGGATCCCAAAATGAAAAAAAAACTGAACTTCGAATCGGATGAATTGCTCAGATATGCCATTGAATTACCAACGATCAATGAATCCTTTATTTTTGATGACGCCCATATTTTTGATGCGGTCATGGAACAGTTGTACCGCATCACCACACTGACCATTGCCGGATTTGATTCACAGGTTGCTGTAAACAGTTTGCCCGAATGCAGCTCCTCTTTGAAATGTATCCATGCATTATTGAAAATTTACAAAACCCGGATCAATGATTTTTCTCCAAATACATTTGATTCAATCCAATTCTTACTATCGGATGCTCAATCTTATCTTATAAAAAACCGGGATTTCAATTCCTTTAATAGGATGGAATTCATACAAAAATATCTCGACCCTTTAACAAAATCTGTGGCTGCCTTTAAAACATCCAATAAGTATCCCGACAACAATTCCGGCATGTATTACAGTGCCATAAATAAAAACAATTCACTTTTTAAACCGGGGGCATTTAACCCTTACCGTTTTTTGGATGACCATTCTTCCTCAGCCAATAAAACAGAACTGGGTAGAAAATTATTTTACGAAAAAAGACTTTCTTCCAATAATCAACGCAGTTGTGCTTCCTGCCATCAACCGGAAAAAGCATTTATGGATGGATTAAAAACCAGTATTGCTTTAGATGGCCATGCTTCTTTACCAAGAAATGCTCCAACGATCTGGAATGCCGCTTTGCAACGCAAACTTTTTGCCGACAGCCGCAGCCATACTTTGGAAGAACAGGTGATGCAGGT
>JBBKWV010000258.1:0-3620 GCA_037969135.1 Ferruginibacter sp. | reverse complement strand
AGGTCCTGAGCCTGATGCAACAGGTTATAAAGGATTTTATTATCATTTTCTTGACATGAAGACCGGGCGTCGTGTATGGCAATGCGAATTATCAGCACAGTCATTTCTACAGTGATGATTATATTTTAATAAAATATTTTTTTTACACCTAAACTGGCATTTGTTTTTTGGATTGATTTTAACGCATCGTTTTCAATGCCTGTCAACGCCCTTATTGCATCAATGGTTTCCGGTATAACGATGGCCTGGTTGTCCACCACATAGGCATAAAACAATTCATCCCCCACTACTTTTAGCATATCTTTCCACAGCGCCACTTCGTACATGTCTCCATAAGGGCGGTTAAGCGACAACATTAATTCTTTGACAGCATTATTTGCAGGCAGCCCGTCCCCATAATTGATCATTGCTATTCGTGAGGATTTATTAAAAGCGTCCAACACTTCTTCCTTTGTTGCGTTCCTTGTCAGCGACACATTCCAGTAATGTAGATGGCTCAGCGTTTCCGGTACTTTAACTGCTGCTGTAATCACATCAAGGGTGGGATCTACGCTTTGAGCATCAGGCCCCTGGTGACTGGGTATATCTTTTTCGGGAACCAAAGTATTCATAATTCCGCCCAAGTGGCTTTCCCAGGGATCAGTTGCCCTGCGAAGCAAAGTGCCCCGTGCTTTTTTTAATAATCCCGCCTTCTTCAGCGCAGTAAGGGTTCTGAGAATAGAAGTGGTATTACAGGAAACCACCCGGGTACTGTCAAGCCCCAAAGCCGTTTCATAATTATTTTCTGCACTGAAAGAATGCCCGGTTGTTTCGTGTTTTTCTCCACCCTGCACAATAAACTTTTTATTCATCTTCCTGTATAGCGGAATGTTTTGTGCGGCAATCTTTTTTGGTGTACAGTCCACAATAATGTCAGCAGTTTCTATAAGTTGGTTCAAAGTACCCTCAACTTTGATACCAGCAGCCTTCATACTATTCTCAAATGTTTCATCAAATGCAAAAACAGGATACTTTTTTTCTCCGGCAATTTTAATACGCCAGTCTGTAATTACATCACAAACTCCTGCGAGTTCCATGTCATCCTGCTTTGCCACTGCATCAGCTACCCGTTTGCCAATTACTCCATATCCATTTACTGCTACTTTAATTTTTTTCATGTTTATATATTTAACGTTATTAATCTTATAATTCGCCGGGCTTTTTTAAAACAATCTGGTTAAAATTCAAAAAAATCTTTACCCAGATTGAGTAACCAAAGAATCATTAATACTTTACGCATGATCTGATGTTTATTGCATTGAAAAATAAATTCTATTTTTTTCTGGTTGTATTTTGTTTATCGTTGTGAATATCCAGGTATCATTTTACTTTTGCTTTGAAATTGCATTATAGAAACCCGCAATACAGGCACCAAACAGCCAACCTAAAACAAATGTTTCAACTAAACCAATGGCAGCCTCTCCCAATGATACATTCATTCTCACTATCGTTGAAACGTCTAAGCCATGTAAGAGGCTGTTAAAGAACTTTACCGTTCCATCATGGCCAACTGTTGCCATAACGATGGCACATCCCAGATATAGCAACGTCAATGTAATTCCAACTGCGAAGCCAAATTTTTTGGCATTAATGATGCTGTTCATGATTTTTAATTTTAATTGTTCTTGAATTTTGTTTATTTTCTTCCTGATCATTTTGTGGATGACCACCCTGATTGTGCTTATGTCCCCCATGCATGGGCATCAGTAGATGACAGGCAAACATCGCCAGTATAAAGATGAAGAGAGATGTACCGGAGCCTATCCCCAATGCCGGTGCAAAAAATATCAGCAATAAGGGAAGGCCACAGCCAATGATCATCCAAAGAGTATGTTTTTTCATTTTACAGAAATTTTATGCTATCCAGTTATTCAGATAACTGAATAGCAGTGAGAAAAAATTAGTTTACAAAGCATTTCCTGATACATTGTACATAAGAGTCGTGAGTACAAAGACAATAAAATGTAAAGCCAGACTCCTGCATACGCATCAGCACTCCATTTTTTCGCATAATACCCAGATGGCGGGATACTTCAGACTGTCTAAGCTTTAATTTCTCGTAAATACTTTTCACTGTTAACCGTTCTGCCCCGCAATTACACAGTAAATCCAGGATAGCTACTCTGACTGGATGCCCTATAGATTTAAACTTTTCAGCCAGGTTTTCGTATGTCTTAAAATTCTGTTTCATAATAAAGCTAATAATCACTGATCTTCCCGGTAAGAAATATTAGTACCTATATTAGCGAAATTGCCATCTTTGTATGCATGCCTGCGAACATGTGATACCGCACTGCCCAACATATAGGCTTTCAATAAAGCTGCGCTATAGCTATTCTTCTTTTTACCTGCTTTATCTGTCCCATTCTGCATAATCGCGTTTGATTTTTGTTCTTGAGATTCCAGTTCCAGATGTGCATCCGTAGCAACCTTTGCACATTCTTTACAATCTTTCATTCCCATGTTCAGGTGCATATTGAATTCTTCAGCATATGCATTACAAACCGTTGCATTTAACTTAGAGATTTCTTTACCGTATGCACTTCCTAAGCTTATCAGTTCTGCTGTTGCACGACTGATAACTGAACATTCATCCTGCTGAATAGAGGGCTTGTCAGCTTCCTTTGTTTCTGAACTCTGCTCCAACAGGATTTGATAAATTTCCAAAGTTTCTTTGGCGCTAGTCCTGCATATTTCAGCGCATTCCCTGCAATATTCCAACCCATCACCGGCATGTTTTTCACATTCCTCTGCACAGGCAGTACAAATGGTTGCACATAACTGACAAATTTCCTTTGAGTACCTGCTACCCAAACTCATTAACTCTGCTGTTACCCTACAGATGATTGCACATTCTAAGTTGAGCCTTATACATTTAGTAAGGCTCTGAACATCTTTTTCCTCCAGGCAAGAAACGGCGCAATGGTTACATTCCGTTGCACATTCAATACACGCATCAATACAGAATTGATATTTTTGTTGAGACATGATCTTAAGTTTTTAAGGTTAATTAATTTTTTAATAAAAGACAATCGCATTTAACGGCCTTGATCAATCATCTTTTTCTTTCCCTCATATTCTGCTTTGTCTATTTCGCCTCTGGCAAATCTTTTTTTCAGAATTTCCAGCGGGGTATCTTTTTTTACACGTTGACCAGGGACATCATAAGGAGTTGCAAAAATCCAGATCAGGAGTACCATCCAAATGATCCACCATAAAAGATGCATTCCCCAGAAGTGATAGCCGTTGTAAAACATAACTTTTGATTTTAATTATGAATGAATTGGTTAATTGTTTTATTAATGTTTCTAATAACCGGCTACACAGAATAATAATATTTCATTAGTTGTTTCGGGTATTTCAGGCTTATTCCTCTATTTTATCCGTTGCAGCAGTCTTCTTTTTTACTTTAGAATTCTTTGTAATTCTTTTGACAGATTTAACAACGGACTTTTCAATTTTATTCGTTTGTTCAGCGTTGTTATCTTTCAATACTAAATTGATTGCAACAAGAAGTTTTCCGCTTAATGTTTTTCTTTCCTTTTTTTTCATTTGTATTTTTTAAATTAATTATTTAATTG
>JBBKWV010000257.1:0-19794 GCA_037969135.1 Ferruginibacter sp. | reverse complement strand
TAATAATTAAACAGCAGTTTATTTGCCTGTTCAACAATAACGAGGTCTGAATTTTTTATTTCTTTAGTGCATGGTTGCCAGATGATGTAAATATTGAAACAGCTAAATGTATAGTTCTTTTTAAAAGTTGCCCATTCACAATGAACATGATCGTTACGGCCCTTAAAAGGATTGTCACCATAGATCAATTCAAGTTCAATATTCTTTTTTTTCAAGCCATCCTTCAATAAATTATAAAAATCAATCCTGTATTGAGGAATGTTTCTATATATGATGGTGACTTTTTGCATGTTTAAATAAAGGGTTAAGGAACGGAGATATTTTAATAAAAGCTAATATAATTTAAATTCTCAACATTCGCTTTAATTCAATTAATTTTTGAAATAGTCTGTAAAATACCAACCTGATTTTTTCATTTTTTTTCATTGCTTCAAACATTTCATCCGGACTATCATATTCGGGTAGCTTTCGTCTTCGCCTGCTTTGACAATCTCTCATGAAAATATTATAGTCCAGCCAGTCTTGTTGGTACTTGGTTCCCTTACTTCTGATCATATAGGTATAAAGCGGCTTATCAACATTCGCAAATTTTATTTCCGGCATTTCACCAAGTCGTACCAGTAAATCCCAATCTTCATAAAATTTAAATTTAACCTTGTACTTATACTTTTCAAATATTTCCCGTTGCCCCATGATCGTTGCTCCCACAATGGTAGTTCTGTTATGCTGCCTTGTAAACCCTTTTAATATTTCCTCATGTTTTACAGGCATTTTCATCAAAGCATTCTCAATACCCTTTTTTTGTACCCAGCATCCGCAAATAGTTGAATCATATCCCAATTCCAACAATTTATTTATCTGAAGTTCTATCCGATCGGGACTACAGGTATCATCCGCATCCATAAAAGTGATGAACTCGCCGGTTGATTTTTCAATTCCAAAATTCCGTGACCAGGCCCTTCCGTTTGGCACATCAAATTTTTCATAATATTTCACCCTTGGATCGGTATAAGAAAGACAAATATCTTTGGATCCATCATCAGAATGGTCATTAACCAAAACAATTTCAATATTTGAATATGTTTGATCAAGCAGAGAATTTATTGCATCGGCAATATATTGTTCTTCATTACAAAATGGAATTATAACAGAAATTAATGGTTTCATATTTTTTTAACCGGAATAATGTTTAAAATACCATTATAAAAATTATTTGCCATATTCTCAATAGAATAAATATCCCTTGCATTTCTGCACCCCTGATCCAATTTATTCTTCAGGGATATATCATTTACTAATTTAATAATTGTATTCGAATATTCATCTACATTCACTTTGGTCATGATCCCATTTTCCTGGTTTGCCAGATAAGAAATCTCTGGTCCGTGATTATCAATACTTGTTGTGATCAACGGACAGATAAAAGAAAATGAATCAATGATATTCAATCCTACCGCACCGGGTATTGTCTGAAAATCTGCAATGGAAAAATACAAAATCTTATCTTCCTGAAATTTATTACCTACATAAAAGAACCAATCTGGGTTCTTTTTACTGTATGCCTCTACTTTAAAGTCTTCCACCCCCTTTCCGATCATGATAAATTTAAAGTCGGAGAGTTTAGATTTTACCCTATCCAGTGCACTCAATAAAAAATCTATCTGTTTGTCATGATATATTGATGCACAAAATATTCCCACCGGGTCGGTTGAGGATATATTGTATTTTGCTCTTAAGGCTTGTTTTTCATTTTCAGATATTTTATCAAAAAAAGCTATCTGCGATTTTGTATCAATGGTATTGTTGATGGCAGATATTTTATTTTCGTCAAATCCCCGGTTAACCAATAGTGATTTACTCAGGTTATTGTATGCAAACCAATAATCCACTTTATTTGAATACCAATATTTAAATTTTTCCTTAATTGAATCCGGATTGCCCTGAAAATTTCTTCCATGACCCCAAAAGGCAATTTTAATTTTCCCGGAAAACATTCTTCTTATCAAAAGAAGGTAATTGAATAACTCCCGGTTTCCCTGTTGAACTACAACTACATCCGCTTTTTTAATCAGGGAGAAACAAGGCTGGTAACATAAATGCAGTTTACCAAATTTAAAATATTTGTTATTTACTTTTTTCCCAATCTTTTCATCTTTTAAATAATCACGTATACTTTTTTTTTCATCGGAGTCTGGCTCACCGTAATACAAATCCAATTGAATGCCATTTTCTTCCATTTTGCGTTTAAGCAATTGGTAAAATGGCACCCTGAATTCTCTTTCATATCTTTTTATTATCAGTACCCGCAATGAATGATTTTTTTATTAAAAATTATTTTTAAGTAAACTTGTTTCTAATTGTTATGCTCCTCTATTTTTTCATACACATCTTTAAAAGTGCCAAAAGCAACATCCTGGCTATATTCAGAACGAATGTATTTAATTGTTTCGATCAATTTATTTGCATTCTCTTCTGTAAGTGAATTTGTAAGGATATGTTTTGAAAAATGTCCTTTAATTACAATAATCCCGTTTTTCTCAATTATATTTTTTATTACATTTTTTATTTTTTCCAGAGACCAGTCGATATTAATATTGTCCGGAAAATTGATTACCCCATCTAATCTAACGGGATGAAAGTTATCAATTCTTTGCATGACAGAGTTTAATCCGCCATCATAAGAACTAAATCCGGCATATTTAAATCCCGTGTCTGCAACTGCATCCATTAAGCTTAGATCTGCATTCATATCCCATCCCGGCGCCCTGAACCCGATAGGGTTGATCCCTGCCTGTTGAAAAAGAGCCAGGCTTTGTGTAAGCCTGTTTTTAGATTCTGCATAATTCAGATAAGCAAATTCTGTATGCCTGGCAAAGATGAAATTCTCTGCTTGCCTGTGATACAAACCATGTGCGGCAAATTCAATATTAAACTGCCTTGCCAGTTCCTTATTATATTCAAGCCATGCTAGATTCTGCGGGTTTGCTATGGAATATTTATTCCTGTTAAAATAATATTTATCCGCTGGCAGGAATTGCGGAATCATAAAATGTGTGATCCCTATAAAAGGGAACAGCTTCAGCAATTCCATTTGTTTTAAAGAAACGAAATCAGTTGCATCTCCTCCCCTGCCTATATATTTTGAATGATCAGGTACAGGGCTCAGGTCATCAAAATTAATAACACAATAAACCTTGTCGGTAATTAGTTTTTTGTTATTTAAAAAATCAGTCTTATTTTTTTCATCGAATGAAATGGGGATTTGTTTACGCAATATGCCTTTAATATAACAAGCCTTTAAGTAAGACTTAAGCATAAGCAGTAAATTTTAAAATGTACATAATCATTATTTAAAATAAAATGAATATACGATCCTCATAAAATCAAACATAAAATACAAAGGAGGTATGGGTGTATTTTTTTTAGCCCAGTTATACCTGATATGTAAATTTGTTCCCGACCGTTTAGAACTTAATGATTCGCGTAAATGAGCCCATGTTTTACTGCCTTTCTGCTGCCTGTTAATCACTTCAAGTCCTGATGCTTCTACATGGCTTTTCACCACAGCCTTTGTAGCAACCAATAATTTGTATCCAAGTTTCCTGCTTCTCAGTGAATAATCATCATCTGCAGCATAATGCGGAAAATTCTTTTCATCAAAAAGCCCGATCGTATTAAAAATATGAATTGGAATCAATGTCCCCCTTCCCGGTAACAAATCGGTTTTTATAAAACTACCTTTTTTTATCAGGTCGGAATAATTTTCTGTAAACTCTTTTGGCCGGCTGTATTTTGCGGTTATTTTATTCCATTTTAATCCGGCAAAAGCAACTTTAGAAGGATTTTTTATATTTACAGATACAGATCCCACAACACAGGGTTCTTCACTCAAAGCAATATTGATCAACTCCTGCAAATATTCTTCAATTACAATCAGATCATTGTTCAATGTAAGAATGTAATCATTGGCTGAATTGGAAAGTTCAAGGGCTTTTTTTACACCCAGATTGGTTGCACCTGCCCACCATAAGTTCTCATCACCTTTCAATAAAATTATTTCTGGATATTTATCCTTCAGCACCTGATAAGTGCCGTCTGTTGATCCATGATCAACTACAATCACTTTAAAATCCCTGTAAGATTGTTTTCTTAAAGAATCCAGGCAATTTTTTGTGTATTCTATACGGTTATAGACACAAATTACTATGTATATTGTATTTGTCATTTATATTTACCCCTGACAACATTAACGTATCATATTTATAAATTATTGTAATTGTCTGCTTCCAATTCTTCCTCATCTTCATAAGTTCTTAAAGGAATATGTATAAAAACAAGTGCCCAAAAAAATGGGGAATCAAAATAATTTTCACTAAAAGAAAGTAGCCAGATGATTATAAGCAATACAAATGGTATGTAATTACTTGAATAATTTATTCTGCAAAATTGATAAAATCCTTTGTAATACCAATAGAAATAAAAGAAAAAGAAAAAAACACCCCATTGAGCAATAAAATTGGTAAACCCGTTATTTCTTATGGCATATTCGAATTTTTTATCCACCCTTGTTTCATTCCAGAGCCCCCTGCCCGAAAACGGGTATCCTTTAATGTCATCCCAATCAAGAATCGCTGAAGCCATCCTGGTGTCTCCACCAACCTCTTCTATAGCATCCTGTGCCCCTGCATTTTCCGCTTTTATCTTATCTCCCAGAAAAGGAATTGTTTGAAAAGCGATATAACCTGCAATTCCAAATACAATGATCAGTGATTTTACAGCTACAGTATAATCCTGAAAGAAGATGTAACACACAATGAACAAGAATAGAGCCAGATAAGCTGTAGTGGACATTGTGGTTATTACGGCTATGATAAACAGCAGGTTGATCTTATTTAAAATACTCCCTTGTCTGATCGTATTGAACATAAACGCAATGATCAGATAACCACCAAATGCCCCGGGCTCCCAAAAAGGCCCGCAATTTCTTATCCTGTCTGCTTCCTGTAATAAATTATAAATTACCAGTGTTTTCCTGTCGATCTGAAAACCCCAAAGTTCATATTGGTAGCTTAAAAAAGAGGGTGTTGCATTTACAAGTGTATCTAAAAATTCCGGTTTAATAAAAATGGGAATAAAAAACAGGAGGCTTACTATTGTAAAGAAAATCATAACTCTTATAAAGTAGTTTAGGAAATTTTCTCCCAATAATTTAACTGCGAGGTATGCGGTTGTTATCCTGAGTACCAACCCAAGTATGGTAATGGCTTTAAAAAAAGAAAAGATGATTGCCTGAAAAAAAACACAAGTGAGAATGGCCAATAAAACATATAAGAATTCACTGTCAATTTCTTTAAACTTACTGCTGAGAAACAAAAAGATCAGTCCGAAAGCAAAAAGAATTACAAAAGGCTGGTTACTGGAAAAATAAGGAATCCCGGAAACACCCAATAATAAAAACATAATCAGGTAATCTCTGAAATTTCCTTTTGTAAATTCCATTATTTTTTATAAACTTTTAATATATGCAATTGGGTTTCCTCCCCAAATCTCATTCGGTGGAATAGACTTGCTAACTACTGAACCGGCTCCAATAATACTGCCTTTTCCAATGGTCACGCCTTTTAATATTGTGCTGTGGGCGCCAATAAAAACATCATCTTCCACGATTACCGGAGCCGATCTTCTTTTTTCTGTATCTATTTTATCATCTCTTCTTTCAAGATAATTCAATGAATGAAAGTCGGTATCATAAAAAACACAATTTCCGCCAATTTTTACATTATTCCCTATAGTTATTTTTACTGTTACAAAAAAACTGGTAGCGCTAAGTCCTACATCATCGCCAATACTTAAAAACCCTTCCTTAGTTACAATGAACATGGATGGTTGTTGTCTTCCGATCTTATTGTAATACCGGCCATTGTTCATTCGGAAGTTTTTGCCAATAGTCATTTTACCTCCCATTGCCACATCAACCATGGGTACACCATTGGATGAAAAGGATTTAAACTGTACTCCGTTCCCTTTTAATTTGATCCAGGTATAGGTGGTACTATATACTGAATAAAAGAACATCGCTGTTCGCTTCATCACTTTAAAAATAATTATGAAGATCTTATTCATGCCGTTTTAGTTCCTTTTTATTTTTGCATTTCGTTTTCAAGAGTTGAATTCTCCGCTATTTTACTGTAAAATCCTTTTATCAGGTCAATTACTTTTTCCTGTTCAATTTTTTCAAGGCTGTAATAAAAAGGCAAACGAAGCAGGTTATCGGAATAAAGATCACTTAATGGAAGTTCTCTCCCATCATGTTTATCTGTATAAAATGGTGATTTATGAAGTGAAAGGTAGTGGAAGACTGCCATCACCTTGTTTTCTTTCAACAGGGCGATCAAATCAGATCTTTCTTCCAGAGATTTGCAAACAATGTAAAACATGTGCGCATTATTGGTTGCATAATCAGGTAAATACGGCAATCGCAACTGCCCTTTTTCCTGCAATGGCGACAAGGCATTATAATACCTGTTCCATATTTCTTTTCTTTTTTGCTGAATAGAATCCATATTCTCTATCTGGGCATAAAGAAAAGCAGCAATGATATCGGAGGGTAAAAAAGATGATCCGATATCAACCCATCCGTATTTATCCAGTTCTCCCCTGAAAAAAGATGACCGGTTGGTTCCTTTTTCCCGAATGATCTCTGCTCTTTTTATAAATTGTTCGTCATTGATAACCAGCATACCTCCTTCGCCGGAAATAATATTTTTTGTTTCATGAAATGAAAATGTAGCCAGGTGCCCTATGGAACCCAGGGGTTTCTCTTTATAATATGAATCAATTGCCTGGGCGGCATCTTCAACCACAAAGATGTTTCTTTTTCCAGCCATTTGCATCAGCTTGTCCATATCGCATGCAATACCTGCATAATGCACTGCAATGATCGCTTTGGTTTTTGAAGTGATCAGTTTCTCCACTTCATTCATGTCCATATTGGGGTTTTCTTTACCGCTGTCTGTAAAGATTATTTTTGCTCCGCGTAAAACAAATGCATTTACTGTAGAAACAAAAGTATAAGAAGGTGCAATGACTTCATCTCCCGGTTTTATATCAAGCAGGATTGCAGCCATTTCAAGCGCATCTGTACAACTCGTTGTAAGCATTACTTTTTTAAACCCGTATTTTGATTCAAAATATTCATGGCATTTTTTTGTATAAACACCATCTCCCGAAATTTTTCCTGAAAGAACGGATTCTCTTATATAGTCAGTTTCATTTCCGGTTAAATGGGGTTTGTTAAAAGGGATCATTTGTATTAAATTATATGGGTAATTAAGAAAATCTTATCCTAAAACGTTTTAACGGCAATGTTTCTTGTGCCGTCAGATCATCAACCAGACTATTTATTTTTATCAACCCTTTACCGCAAACTACAACAGGTTTTCCGTTTTCAATAAATATTATTTTACCCGGGGCCCTGTTTTCAATAACAAGGTCGGTGTAAATTTCAGCATCTGTAACCCGGTACTTTTTTTTATCCATAACTGTTGATGCAGCATTGTATGGAAATCCGGTTGCATCAATGAATCTTTTTATTCTTTCCGCATCATCGCTCCAGTTAATTTGATAATCATCTTCATCGAGCCATAAACTGTAGGATGCGTCTGCTTCCTTTTGTTTTACAGCCACGATTTCCTGTCCGGATATGATCATTTTTCCTACTTCTGCAACCAGTCCTTTATAACAGCCGGAGACAAGCTCAATTGCATCATAAATTTTTACCGGATAATTTACTGTTACTGCCTGTTGTGCAATTATATCTCCTTTGTCATATTCCTCACTGGCGAAAAGCGCTGTAACGCCGATCATTTTTTCAGCATTTACCAGGCAATTTACCAATGGTGCAAATCCCCGGTATTTGGGCAACAGCGAATCGTGCATAACAATAAGCCTTGCATTTTCTGCTTTAATTAACCATCTCCAGGAGATCGCAATCAGATAATCAGTATCCATACCCACTATTTCTTTTCTATCGAAAAAAGTAACTTTATTTTCTAAACAAAGTGCTTTAATTTCCTGATAATAATCCTGCTTAACATTTTCATCTTTCGCAGCAACAACAAAACTGATATTTGAATTTCCAAAATTATCTATGAAGTGCAATAAAGCTTCATACCCTTTCCTGCTCATTAAATAGAAACCGATTTTTTTCATTTCAAAAAAAGTTTTTCGAATTTTTCTATCTGCACTTCCGGTGTAAATAATTCTATTGCCAGTTTTCTGCAATTCACTGCATATTTCTGATATGTTTCTTTGTCAAGTGCCAGCATGATTTCAATTCCTTTTGCCAGATCATTGGTATCCATCAGTTTTGCCCTGTAGCCTGTTGATCCGTTAATAACCAAATCCATTGCCACTCCCATATTAAAAGTCACCAGTGGGATCCCACACATTACTGCCTGATTGATCATCATCGGCCCCGAATCTTCAATTGAAGGGCAAATGTATAAATCAGATGCCTGAAAAGCTTCCGCCAGTTCTTCATTATTTGCCAACAGGCCTAAATACCTGTATTCAAATGGCAGATCATTTTTTATCGCATCAAAATCATTGCCTGCGATTAGTAACAAAATATTTTCATAAGATGGATTTCCGGATTGCCTGATCATTTTTAATGCATCTGTCAAATACTTCATTCCTTTTCTTCTTTCTTTCAAAAAAGCAGAGCCAAAAAAGATCACTTTTTTATCTGCAGGAATACCGTACTTTTCTTTTGCCTCTTTTTTTGAAACAAAATTGAAAACAACCGGATCAACAGATAATAAAATCTTATCCATAGCTTTCTCTTTAAAAATGGCACTCTCCAGTGAAAGCCTGTATTGCCATTCAGTGGCAGAAATGATACTGATATTGGTTTTACTAAGATAATGATTTTTGAACCTGAAATTTTTTGCCGTTTGATCATTTTCATCTGATGAATAAAGTGCGGGGCATTTTCCACAACCTGTTTTAAACCGGATACAATCCCATGAATAGTGACATCCGCCGGTTAAAGCTGCAGAATCCATCAGGTACCAGTAAACAGGGGCACCAGTTAATTTATTTAACTCAAACAGGTTTTTTGCATTCAGAAAATTTTGGGGGAATAAATACAAAATGGCATCCGGTTTTATTCCGGCTTTTTTCAAAACATCTTTTGTTTTGTAAAGCAAAATTGTTTCATCTTCATCCTGCATAGAATAATCCTTGTCTTTTTTCTGTATAACTTTAACAAAGGGGTTAATGAAATTTAATATCCTGTTCTTTATTTTTTTTAAAATCACATCCGGGTAGGATTGCATGCAAACAATATCCGCTTCGGGATATTTACCAAAAGTATTCACTACCAGTTTTACTGTATGTCCACGGTCTTTTAAGCCTTTGTATAAATTATATGCAACGGTACCGGCAACTTTATAAGGATCGGGTGCTGATATGATTAAAATTTTCATGCTATTTTGCCCAAATACCCCGGGCCCGGTTATTTATTATTTTATTGTATTGTATGGGAGAAACTATAGCACCCAAAATACTGATGATCGTTGTAGAAAGAACAACACCGTAAATTCCAACAGTTTTTCCCAGAAACACCGCTAACGGAATATTTATCAATGTTCCAAGCAAAGCTATATAAAGTTGCAATTTTATTTTTCCTACTCCATTTACAAACTGGCTGTAAATTCCATTCCAGGCATTTATGATCACATAAGATGCCATTGCTGCGGAAATACTAAACGGAATGAGCAATTCTTTCCCAACCCAGAATTTATAAACAAAACTGGAAAGTGCAAGCATTATCAGCGTAACTGCTGTTAACAGCAGCCATAAAATTTTCAATTTTCTCACCGTAGATTTTATCCATTGAATATCTTTTTTGATCCAGGCCTCTGTAAAAGCACTCCAGAATGGCATCATGATGATTCCCATTACCATTGGGATGATACCAAAATATTTATACGCGATATTATAAGAAGTAACTTTAACCGGACCAAAAAGCTGTGCAATGATCAGGTTGCTTGTTTCATATAATACAACGGTAGCTATCTGAATAATAAAAAATTTCAGTCCGAGACTCATCAGGTTTCGTGCATAACTGAATTTCACAAACTTTAATGAGGGGGCATATTTTTTATAATCATGGGTATAGAACCAGATACTGGATGCAGTGAGCACCAACACAGGAGTTATTCCCAGGCTCAGGGCCAAATAAATAAGACTGCCCGAAGTTGTCTTGGTCAGAATAAATATGACTGTGAGAGAAAAAAGACTACCCAGAAAATTAAAAAAAGACGCTTTTGCTGGTTGCTGGTTTGCAGTGATGATGGTTGTGATCAGTTGTAAAACAAATTGCAGGCAAAAGAAAACAAAGACCAGCAAAGCCAAAATACTCAGCTCGCCTGCCATATCAGAAGGTGTATTGAGAATTACCGGCCAGGAGATGAATGGGTTGATGATCATAAATATGATCAGTAAGGATACAATAATGATTCCCAATATTGCATAAGTGGTACTCAAATAAATGCGTGCCAGCTGATGATCTTCATTTGCAATGGCTTCAGCAAACTTATTCCTCAATCCATTCCCGAACCCGATATCAAAAAATGCAAACCAACTGATGATCGAACTCAAAGTGATCCAGATCCCATATTGAGTTGGATTTACATAATGTATCGTAAGGGGAACAAGAATAAGGCTGATTGCGATTGTACAACCCTTAATGATGAAAGAAGCAATGATATTCTTCTTTGCTTTTACACTCCGATGGTGTCCTTTATTAATTACAGTTTTCAGAAATGTGAAAGCCGTTAAATTCTTTTCTTTCATTCTCCATTTAAAATTGGCAGGTTCTCAGTTACTGCAATGAACGGCTTTTATTTAAGAAAATTGGCTTTTATAATAACTAATTAATAATAATTAAATATTGTTTATTTTTTAATCGCAGCGATGTCGCTTGCTATCATTTCTTTCACTAATTCTGCCAGGCTGTATTTTGGTACCCATCCCAGTTTTTCTTTTGCTTTTGTAGCGTCACCGATCAGCAACTCTACTTCTGTGGGCCTGAAATAAGCAGGGTCAACCGCAACAACCTGTTTTCCGATTGGCAATTGGTAAGCAGGGTTATTGCATTTTGATACTGTTGCTTTTTCTTCAACCCCTTCCCCTAAAAAAGACAATTCAATGCCAATTTCTGCAAAAGACATTTTCACAAATTCACGTACCATTGTTGTTACACCGGTTGCTATTACAAAATCATCCGGTTCATCCTGTTGTAAAATGAGCCACATTGCTTCTACATAATCCTTAGCATGACCCCAATCTCTTTCTGCATTTAAGTTTCCGAGATATAAAGTATCCTGCAATCCATTGGCAATGGCTGCTACAGCCCTTGTTATTTTACGGGTAACAAAAGTCTCACCACGTAAGGGACTTTCGTGATTAAAAAGAATTCCATTACAGGCATACATATTATAGGCTTCTCTGTAATTTACAACAATCCAGAAGGCATAAAGCTTGGCAACAGCATAAGGACTTCTCGGGTAAAACGGAGTTGTTTCTCTTTGCGGAACTTCCTGAACAAGTCCGTATAATTCTGAAGTTGATGCCTGGTAGATCCGGGTCTTTTTTTCCAGTCCCAGTATTCTAACGGCTTCCATTAACCTTAAAGTGCCGATCCCATCAGCGTTGGCAGTATATTCTGGCGTATCAAAGCTCACTTTTACGTGACTCATGGCTGCCAGGTTATAAATTTCATCCGGTTTGGTTTCCTGTACTATACGAATCAGGTTCGTACTATCCGTCATGTCGCCATAATGAAGTGTAAACCGTACATTTTTCTGATGCGGGTCTTCATATAAATGATCGATACGATCGGTATTTATCAACGATGAACGTCTTTTAATACCATGTACGATATATCCTTTTCCTAGTAATAATTCGGCAAGATATGCTCCATCTTGTCCTGTAATTCCTGTAATTAACGCAGTCTTCATAATTAATAAGTAAAATTTGGAATCAAACGAATAAAATACTGTTTATAGTATTTCCTGTTTGCTTAAATAATCCTGATAGGCAATTTTCATACCCTGATCAAGAGTTGTTTTATGTTTCCATCCAAGTGCATGAATTTTAGTAACGTCCAATAATTTTCTAGGAGTGCCATCCGGTCTGGTAGTATCATAAACAAGGTTTCCTTTAAACCCAATAACATCTTTTACAGTTTCCGCTAAAGCCTTTATCGTTACATCTTCGCCACAACCAATATTTACAATTTCCTTTTCGTTGTAATTTTCCATTAAAAAAATACAGGCTTCGGCAAGATCATCTGCAAATAAGAATTCTCTTTTGGGAGTTCCTGATCCCCAGATTATCACTTCATCAGAACCGTTCTTTTTTGCTTCATGAAATTTACGGATAAGTGCCGGTAATACATGGCTGTTTTCCGGATGGTAATTATCATTCAAACCATAAAGGTTTGTAGGCATAGCGCTGATAAAATTGGCTCCATATTGTTCATGATAACTCTCACACAATTTTATTCCGGCAATTTTTGCAATGGCATACGGTTCATTTGTATTTTCCAGCAGCCCTGTTAAAAGGTATTCCTCTTTTATCGGTTGGGGAGCAAGTTTTGGATAAATACAGGAGCTTCCCAGAAACAACAGTTTGGTTACTTTGTATTCAAAAGCAGCATGTACTACATTTGAGACAATCATCAGGTTATCATACAAAAAATCTGCCCTGTAAGTATTGTTTGCTACTATTCCTCCGACTTTGGCTGCTGCTAAAAAAACATATTGAGGCTGTTCGGTTTTAAAGAAATCATTTACCGCTGCCTGGTTACGCAGGTCAAGTTCTTTTGAAGAACGGAAAATCAGGTTATTAAATCCGGCAGATTTTAAAGCCCTTAAAATTGCTGAACCAACCAGTCCATTGTGTCCGGCTATATAAATTTTATCTGATGGTTTCATTATGAGTGTGCAACTGATTTATTCTGTACTATAGATTCATTTCTTCCGAAAATACTTTCATCTTCTGTTTTTGCTATCATGGTATAACCCAGCGAAGGTAAATTAATTGAAATGGTTTTATTTTTTACTGTTACCAGTTTTCCTTCAATAGCATAAGATGATCCATTTAAATTGCGGGCAACATCATTGATATTTACCAGTGTTCTTTCCAGCTTGATATTCCGGTGATCACTCGTAAACTCTCTGATAGCTTCAATTTCATCATCTTTTATCACAGCTGGTTTACCCAGCCAGTATAAAAGGTTAACTACCCCGTCAATGCTTTTCAGGTTTTCAGTTTCCTCCTGGGAAACATGAACAAAAACATATGATTTGAATAAGGGCTCGAAAACCAATTTGTGCTTTCTGAAATTCTGTGTTTCTACACAACTCAGCGGGCAAAAATTTTCGATTTTCTTTTTTGTCAGCAAAGCAGTAATCTTCTTCTCGCTTTGCGGTTTCGTGTAAATTGCGTACCAATTTTTCTGCATAATCATTTTTTTAAAAAATTTGAAATTTGCAGTTGATCAAGGATGGAACTAATCTGGAAGGTAAGGCAATGCCTTTCTCAGTCACTTTTAAATGATATGAGATAATTATTTTCATACGAATGGAATTTTAAGATTTAACTGTTTTTTTATTTTTATTTCCTGTTTCATTTTCACCATAAACATAATTGTAACCATAACCATAATTTGTCTTTATTAACCCTCTTTCTTTCACTGCATTAAAAACAATAGCAGGATTGTTTATCGGGTTTATCTCATTATTTTCATCTATCCGCTTTATCAGCATTTTAGGCGTATACTGATGCCTGATAACATATAAAGTGGCATTACACATATCAGATAAAATATACGCATCCGTTATCAGAACGATGGGTGATGTATCAATAATCACCATATCAAAACTGTTATCCAGATAATCAAGAATCTCATTCACTTTACCATTCAGTAAAAGTTCTGAAGGGTTTTCCGGCAGTGTGCCGGCAGAAATGAAAAACAGATTTTCATGCGCTTCAACCGGTTTAATTATTTCTTCGGGATATTTTTTCCCTTTTAAAAAATCTGATATGCCTATTGGCTGGTCTATATTCAGCAGTTTTGAAAGTGTTGGCATGTTAAGATCCAGATCCACCAAAACCACTTTTTTACCGGACAATGCAATACTTACAGCCAGGTTTGCAGCAACAAAACTTTTTCCTTCTCCGGAAATACTGGAAGTAACCAGTAGTTTTTTATTTGTACCGTTTATTCCTAAAAATGATAAAGAAGTGCGCAGTTTTCTAAACTCCTCTGCATTAAAACTTCTTTTCCCGGATTCAACAACAATCTTCTTTTTTGTTTTGGAAAAAGCAACTTCCCCGATAATAGGAATTGATGTTAATGCTTCGATCTCTCTTCTGTACAGAATTTTTCCTGTAAATGCTTCTTTCAATATTATTATTACAACCCACAAAAACATGGCTGCTGCAAATGCGACTATATATATCAGCTTTGTATTTGGACTAACGGGTAACAGGCCAGCATGTGCATCATCAACCACCCGGCTGTTTGACATTGCAGATGCATAGGAAAGTGCACTTTCTTCTTTCTTCTGAAGTAAAAATGAGTAGATGCTGCTTTTTATATTCTGCTCCCTGCTGATATCCAATAACTGGCGTTCTTTCTGCGGAACCGTATTTAAAATGGAATTGTAATTGCTGTTGGTAATATTTAGATTTTGTTTTGCAGCCATCAGACTTTGTTTCTGGCTTTCTATGTTCTCCATGATATTCGGCCTGATCTTATTGATCTGGTCGCTGATAGAAAGTAATTTTGGATTGTTCTCTCCAACAGTTGTCTTCAATTTTGCGTATTCCAGTTCGGAACCATACAGTTTATCCAATAAATTGGACAACATCGGATCGCTGACACCCAGAGTAGAGGGAACGATACCAGAATTGGTATTTTTTTCTGTTACAAATTTTTCTACCTGATTCAAAACCGAAAGCTGCATATTGACATCACTCAACTTTTGATCATTTGAACTTACATTCTGCAAATAAAGCTGGCCCTGTGTACTGATATCTACTGCACTTTTATCTGATTTATACTGCTGTACTTTTTGTTCTATTGCAGCCAGATCGGCAGAAACCAGGCCCAGTCTTTCTTCCACAAAAGCAAGTGTATTCCTGGCCAATGAATTTTTATCTAAAATGGCAGATTGCTCATAAGCCATAATCAATCCATTCAAAATATCTTCTGATCTTTCCGGCACTTCATCCCTGAAACTCAGGTTAACTACCGTTGACAACTTACTAGATGGAGCAACAATCAGCCTGGGCAATAAGATCATTGCAACTTTCTTCGGGTCCCTGATGGAAAAATACAATTGCTTATCTGCATCAATGATTCCGGTTGAATTATATTTATTCGGAGTAAATTTTAAGATGCCATAGGGTGTTTCCAGAAACTGATTGAGTACACAGCTGTATTTGTTGTTCAACAAAACTGTTTTATTCAACTTGTCATATGAAAATTCAATCCTGCCAATTTCCCTGAGTGAATCCGGGTTTTTTACTTCAATTTTTACCGGCGACATGGTATAAGCCGACAAGGTCTTTACTTTTCCCTTCTCAAAAACAGGGCAATACAGGGAAAACTTTTTTACAACATCTTCCATCAATTTACGTGACTGGATTACCTCAATTTCATTTTCAACGATTTTTTTAGAAGAGATCAGATCCAGCGATTCTGTTAATTTGGAATCCTCGTTGCCCTTTTTTTCATCCTTAATGATCAGCGTTGCGTTTGCTTCATAAATTGGCGTTGCGTAACGCAGATAAACATACGCTGCTGCTACTGAAAGTACAGCAAACAATAGAAACAAAGGCCAGTAAGGCAGGAATTTTGAAACCAGCATCTGGCTAAAATTCTCCGAACTTTCTTCCGTTCTTTTATGTTTATTTTTTCTCATGTTTTTAAAAAATATTATTTAATTAATCTGTCTAAAACAATCACTACAATAGACAAACTGCTTAGTATTATTGGAACAACCTGCTGTGATCTGCTTGAAGAAGCCACTTTTGTTTTATTTGGCTCAACATAAATCACATCATTTGGCTGTAAATAATAATAGGGAGAATTCAAAAAATCAGACGAATTCAGGTTAATATGCCGGGTGATCTTTTTTCCGCCTTCTTCCCTGATCAATAATATATTTTCCCTTTTACCATAGATCGTAAGGTCACCTGCAAGGCCCAAAGCTTTAATCAATGAAATTTTTTCACTTGGAACAGTTATTACAGTTGGCCTTGCTACTTCTCCGATCACAGTTACTTCAAAATTTATAAACCGGATATCAACGATCGGGTCAATCAGCAGTTTTTTTGCTAAAATGATATCCGTGATCTTATTTGTTAATTGCTTTTTAGTCAATCCAACAACATTGATAAGACCTATAATGGGTAACTGAATATTTCCATCTGAATTTACCAGATAACCACCCGCCAACACTTCTGAACCACCCGATGTTGCTATTTTCTGGACTGCACTGCCCGCGGGATTGAAAATGGCCGAAGCTTCTGCATTCAGACTGCTTATGGAAATTGTCAGGATATCATGCTGCTGAATGGGCGCTTCTATCATCCCCAATAATGACTTATACTCATCATCACGCACATTTTCAAAGTATGCAATTTTTTTGCTGGTATTGCACGACTCACAAAAAAGTAAAGTCATGAATGAAATAATGACGGCAATTCTACCTACCATAATAATTATATTAGGGTTAAATTAATTTAATATTAAAATTATTGGAAAGCTTTTAAATAGGGTTGGAGGTAAGGTTTAGAATAGGCTAAAGGCGTGGTATTCTGTTAAGATAGAAGAGGTAAGTATTTAAACAAAGCTTTAGGCTCTATCGATAACTCTATTATGTCGTAAAAATACTATTAATATTACAAATTCCAAATTTAACAGGACAAATTTTTAAGCTTTCCCGGAAATTTAATTAATCTTAATCCATTTTATACTCAATTGAAAATTAGGTATATAGATAAAATTGTGTACCCGATCCAACATATGATATTTTTCAAATATTCAACTAATTTTAAGCTATTTCAGTTCCATTCTAATTAAGTTCATCTTAAAACAGATTCATTTATATTTAATTTGCCATTCATAATGCGTTTAAATAAACTGACAGAATATCTCATTTTAAACCTATAAAATCCATTTTCCGCATATTTTGAATCATTAAATTTAAAAAAGGAAGGACTGTAATCCAGTCTTTAAATTTCCTGCAAAAAAATCACTGAATTTGGGTTATTTTAAATAAAAACCCTCTTCCACTTAAGAAAGAGGGGTAATTCAGAGAAATAATTTTCATTTTTTTGTCTTTTTCTCTATATAGATCTCTCCACCTGCCAAACATTTCAGTTTCAGGATTTTATTTTTTCCAACTGCGGATGCATAATAGAACGTATTTCCGTTATATACAACCTCTGTTACATTTTTTGATATGGCGTAATCAGAATACAGGGTTTTTAAGGAATTGGAAACATTTAATGGGATTTCATTGATCTGCAGAACCCTGGAAATACCAACCAGATTTCCATTTTCTGCAAAAGCGGCATCAACCGTTTTTCCATCGAGCTCAAATCTGGCAAAATAATGATCCTCAGCTATTTCCCAAATTACGTTTTTTGCATTTTTGAAGTTTTTCGTAAATGCTTCGCTTACTTCAGTAGATACCTTTCCACCTGAATAGGCGAATGCGCTGGTACATGCGAAAAATGCAAGTACTGCGAATACAGTTGTTAACTTTTTCATGACGATACTTTTTTTGGTTTAATAATAATGCTGAATGGTAATCAGCTTTTTTTACAGTCCAAAAGTATTCATCACATTGTTTTCAAAACGCTTTATGTGACAGCAAATGTTAAGGCAATCATTGTTATAGATAAACGGTAAATATTTAAAGAAAAAAAATATCTGATAAACGACAGAAACCAATATTAACAGTACCTGAACGGCATTTCTTAATAAAAATATAAAATGGGTAAATAGTACGTTAAAAAGTGACAATCGTTGAATTGCACTTTTTGAACTTACCTTTAAGCATGAATTATCTGGCCCACGCATATTTGTCTTTCGATCAGCCAAAAATATTAGCCGGCAATATGTTCAGCGACTTTGTAAAAGGGAAAAAACAATACGAATATGAGCGCCTTATTCTAAAAGGGATTGTTCTTCATCGCCGTATCGACCAATTTACAGATGAACATCCAGTTACAAAAGAAATGAAAAAGTTTTTCAAACCTGACTATGGTTTATATGCCGGAGCATTTGCTGATATTGTATATGATTATTTTTTAGCCAATGATACAATCATATTTAATTCGCCGGAAGCCTTACAGGAATTCTCAAAAAAAACCTATCGCTACCTGGATGAAAATATACTGGTGGCACCACTTATTTTTCAACAAATGTTTCCGTATATGAAATCACAGGATTGGTTATCCAATTATCGATTTGAATGGGGAATTCAGAAAAGCTTTACCGGCATGACAAGAAGGGCTAAATATATTTCAGAATCGGAACCCGCCTTTAAAATATTTGAAAACAATATCTCGGCTTTAAAACCATTTTACGATGCATTTTTTCCGCAGTTAAAAAATTATACAGAATCTACTTTACAGGAATTATTAAAAACGGATTGAATTATCTTTGAACAAATTGCAGGAATGAAACAGTTCATTTTATTAAGTACTTTATTTCTTATATTCCAGCAGCATATAAATGCACAGATCAAACCTCCCCAGAATGATCAATCAGCTATGGATATCAGTTATTACCCGAAAAATTATCCCTTATTGAAAATTCAGGATAAACTGACCGATCCTTTAATTGCAAGACTGATTTACAGCAGGCCGCTGAAAAATGGCCGTGAAATATTTGGCAACCTTATTCAATATGGCAAAGTCTGGCGTTTGGGTGCCAACGAGGCAACGGAAATTGAGTTTTATCAGCATGTAAAACTGAATAACAGCAAAATTAAAAAAGGCCGCTATACTTTATATGCTATACCAAATGAGGATAAATGGACCATCATTATAAATTCAGAAACGGATATCTGGGGCTCATTTAAATACGATTTTCAAAAAGACATTTTCAGAATGGAAGTGCCTGTAGAAAAACAATCAGAGATAACAGAATCCTTCTCTATGGTATTTGATAAAACAGCAGAAGGATTTTCACTATTCATTTTTTGGGATGAGATAAAAATTAATATCCCGTTTACACTGTAAATTTTTTATGAAGCTATTCAAAAAATCAATCCTGTCTTTTATTCCGGTATTCTATTGTGTATGTATAACCATCTCATGCAATACAAATCAAAATGAAACGGGCAGCAATAAGGCCATCAAAGACAGTCTGATAAAAAAAGAAAATATCAACCCTTATGCTTCCCATGATCAGTCGCCATTGGACATGAGTTATTTTCCCGTTAATTATCCGGTTTTGAAAATGAACGGTGCAGATTCTGATGCATTGCTTGCAAGGGTTATATACAGCAGACCCCAAAAAAACGGTAGAATTATTTTCGGCAGTTCAGAAAAAAGCCTGCGGCAATATGGCAAGGAATGGAGGCTGGGTGCAAATGAAGCTACAGAAATAGAATTTTTTAAACCCGTATACATTATGGGAAATAGAATTGAAAAGGGACGTTATATAATTTATTGTATCCCTTATCCCGAAAAATGGAC
>JBBKWV010000256.1:0-3878 GCA_037969135.1 Ferruginibacter sp. | reverse complement strand
AATAAAAATAATAGTTTAAAAAAAGGTCATTGCAGAAATGTTTTTTTCCGCTATGACCTTTTTTCGTTTTTGTCATTTAATCAATTATCAAGTTCGGAAGCAAGTCTGAAAGCATTTTCCATTTCAAACAAAGTACTGTTTAACCAGTTTTCATAAGCAAGATTAAAATCTTCGGATTTTGAAACCAAGGTAGTATTTAAATCTTTTTCTGATTCGAAAGCTGCATGCATGAACCATAATTTTGAACACATATCTGTATCCGCCGTCATCGAACCTGCTCCCATCCTGGACTTAACAGCCAACGCAGCTCCTGCAGATAATTCATAATTAAAATTTGCTGCTGATTTCCACAATAATTTTAAATCTTTTTCACTGCAACCGCCGATATATGCAACGGCAATTCCAATGCCTCTCCACAGTCCTGATTGCCTTTCAAGGGGAAATGTTTTGATCATTTGTTTCACCTCTTTAATTTCTGCATTGCAGTTATACCACAAACTTCTTCCGATTCCCTGGTCATAAAATTGAAATGCAGGCAAGGGGAAATATGCCGGTATTTCCTTTTGCGTAACAGTATGGTTTTTCTGAAAAACGCCATCATAATAACCACAACCATCTGCAATGCGATGGAACATTTTTAGATCGATGTCATTCAAAACAGAAAGGAAAGGGATCTTTAATTTTGCGATGGCCAGCCCCAATCCAATGTGAACCTGTGCCCGATGTTTCCATGCCGGTCCATTTGCAAAAGCAATCCAGTTTTTTAATTCATCCCCTTTTTTCAGCTCATTAATTGCAATGGACATTGAAGCACTTTCATAAGCTATTGAACGAAAAGAAATGTCCGTTTTGTCAAGATAATTTATCAGCTCATCTAAATCTGTATGTTGTGAAAAATACAAACCGGTATCCATGAAAACAGAACGTATTGTTTCCATGTTCTGAATTACGACTTTCATGATTTTAACATTATTGAGATCTGGTAAAGCCTATGACTTTACCAAACTATGTTTTGGATAAAACCACATCAGATCAACATCTTTTGAAATTGATGAACCCGGTTCAATGGCATATTCAGAAATTGTATCCAGTAAAACAGCATTTTCGTTTTTACCCAGGTTGATGGTATACGGATTCACTTTCAAATCAGGTGCCGTACCATTTACCTCTGTACTCACCAGCCTGAAAATGGCAACAGCCAACTGTTCCAGAATATTCATGTTCTTTTCAATTTGAAGGATCATTTCTTCCGGCTCACGCTGAATTTCTATTTCTTCCTGAAATTTTCTTAAAAATGCAAGATCAAAAGGATCGATATACCTGTTTGAAAATATTTCATTTTCAAATGGCCTCCATTCTAAAAACAGGTCCTGCATGATTTTATTCAGCTGCCCGAATTTTCTGCCAATGCTGTTTTTTGCTGCAAACAGATCCTTTAATATTTTGAGATTGGTAAATGCCTTATTGGCAAATAAATGTGCCGGTACTGACCAGTATGTTGCCCAATCCCAGAAAATTTTTATTACCATGATCTGTGTATTTCCCATCAACAGGTATTTATTCTGATAAACAGGTATCCAGCTATCTACCAATGCCAGATGAGATTGCTCATAAATATTTACCCTTCCGGAAATGTCCTCACCTTCCATTTCACGCAGGATCAGATCACTGAGCCAGGAATTATTCATGGCTATAAAATCTGTTCCGGGAGAATACAAGGGATCCAGAAATGCGCCCGATTCTCCGGTTACTCCCCAGCGGTCGGAAGAATAAAGTCTTTCGGTATGATGTGCATAATGTTTTAGTATTTTAAAGTCGAGCAACCCTTCGCCCTGCCCCAATGGCTCCAGCATTTTAAATGCCAGGGGTTCATTTATTTTCATCCACTCTACTGCTTTTTCATACGTATTGAATGTTTCAAAAGGATGTACAGCCGGATCTGCAACAATACCGATGCTGGTGTTTTTAGACCCCAGTGGGATTACCCATAACCAATATCCGTTATCCATAAAGTGCACCGTACTTAAGTACCTGAGCCCGGGTTCCAAAAAGGATTGCCAGGACTTATTTTCTGTCCAGGTATCCACATCGATCACTCCCTTTAACCTCCACCAAACTGCGTTGGTATGATGTTCCATGGGTTTTTGAAACTGCAGTTTGCGTTTCAAAACACTTGCCCTCCCGGATGCATCTGCCACCCAACGGCATTTCACTTTTAATTCTTCTCCGCCTTTGATATAAGTTACTTCATGGCTACCCGCAGCATTGATATCTACATGGGAAACTTTAGCGCCCAACTGTAAGTCTGTTCCTTTTTCTTTTGTCAGCTGCATCATATAATTCTCCAATGTACCTCTGTCGAGCTGGTGGCTTGGTACAGGTAAGCGTAAGCGTGGGCCAAGTTCAACTCGGCTCGCAATGTCTTCTTTTGTATGCGACTTAAAGAAAAAACGCAATCCATGTTTTGGCAATTCATGTTCTTCCAGATAACCTTTCAGATCCAGCACTTCCCTTAAATAATGTGTTCCCAACTCAACGGTTGATTCTCCTACTTTATGAGCGGCAGTTGTGGCTTCATTCTCCCTTCTTTCCAAAACAAGGATCGAAATACCGGGCCTTGCTTTTTTAAGTTGTAAAGAAAGGGTCAGACCCGCCAGTCCGCCACCAAGAATTACTAAATCATATTGATCAGGCATAAAGAAATTTTTGATACTTTGATAGTTAATTAATGCAACAAATTGAATCAGGTTATGAAGATAAAATAAGATGCTGAGATAACTGCAAGTTTAAAAAACTATACAATAATTTTTGTCCTTTTATCCAGAAACCCAAAAATATCCGGGAAACTCATTTAGAAATAATTGGCTTCAATAAATAATTTTTTTTCAATAACTATTACTTATTTTAGTTACTCTTATTAAGAATTAAAGTCAGATGAGCAGGTTAGCAGATAAATTGAAAAATATGAGACTGGTGCGTGCAATTGTGTATGCAATAGTGGGTTCCGTTTCCTATCCGGGCCTTAATATCATCAATAAATTAAAGATAAAAGGCACGGAAAATTTAAAGGGATTGCCTGCAAAGAATGTTTTATTTGTGAGCAATCACCAGACTTATTTTGCTGAAGTGATCTGCTTTCTGCATATTTTTTGTGCAGTAAAATGGAGAAAACAAAACAGGCTGGGTGTTCCTTATTATTTATTGAACCCGTTTACGAATGTCTTTTTTGTTTCGGCTGCAGAAACAATGAAACAAAACTGGGTAACCCGTTTATTTGAACTGGCCGGGTCTATCACAGTAAAAAGAACATGGAATGAAGGCAGTAAAGAAGTTCGTGCCGGTTTAGATCCTTCAGATACCAGAAAAATTGACCGTGCTTTAAAGAGCAGTTGGGTAATCAATTTTCCCCAGGGAACCACCAAGCCATTTGCTCCGGGCAGAAAAGGAACTGTTTTACTGATCAAACAAAACAAACCCATTATAATACCCATAATCATTGATGGATTTAATACTGCATTCGACAAAAAAGGATTGAGATTGATAAAGAAAGGGTCTGTTTTATCTGTAACCTTTAAAGAGCCTCTGCAAATTAATTATGATGCCGGCAATGATGAAATGATGGAAACGATCATGCTGGCAATCGGTCAAAGCAAAACGCAGCAAATTACTGATACGGCATCATAGAATCATGAACGCCTGTCTATAAAACGGGTAATTTTTCTTCCGGATTCCGGCATTTGCATTTTTTGTATTTCTTCAGCTGTCAGGTATTTAATATGCGGACTAACCCTTAGCCTTGCCTGTAAAATTGACCTGATCTTCCTGTCTTCTTCTTCAGATAGATTTACCGGTAAAATATGGATCAGCACTTCATCTGT
>JBBKWV010000255.1:0-2613 GCA_037969135.1 Ferruginibacter sp. | reverse complement strand
CCTTTCCCTTTTTTGTATATTACTTCATTTGGAATGCCATCTACTTTATGTATCACTACATTTCAAAAAGCAGGAAGCAACAATTGGATACACTACAATTAGAAGGATTGGTAAAAGAACTTGAATTAAAAACGATCAAAGCACATATTAATCCCCATTTTATTTTCAATTCATTAAACAGTATCCGTGCATTAGTAGATGAAAATCCAAAGAGAGCCAGGAAAGCGATTACGGAGTTAAGCAATATTCTTCGCAGTAGTATGCAATCAGAAAAAATGGAAACAGTTCCTTTTGAAAAAGAATTATCTATTGTAAAGGATTATCTGGCTTTGGAAAATATGCGTTTTGAAGATCGGTTAAAAATAGAATACGAGATAGATGAAAATACATTGAAACAACCTGTACCTCCGATGATGTTGCAAACATTGGTGGAAAATGCAATTAAGCATGGTATCAGTAAACAGATCAAAGGCGGATTGATAAAAGTGATCTCAGATTTTCAAGGAGATTATCATGAACTGGTTGTACAAAATACCGGGAAACTGAAATATAAAATAAATGCAGAAGAAAAGACTGACGATATGGTCGGACGGGGTTTTGGGTTATCCAGTACCACCGATAGACTTAGTTTGCTGTATGGAGATAAAGCAACATTTGAAATAAAACAAATTAATGGTTCTATGGTAGAAGCAAAATTGCAGCTACCTGTAATTAATTCATAATGGTTTAACTAATTACCTCAAACCTGAAACCAACAAGCATGAAAGCAATAATTATTGATGACGAACGATTGGCCCGGACTGAGTTAAAAAAATTACTACAGGATTTTCCGGAAGTAGAAGTCATGGACGAAGCAGCAAATGCGGCGGAAGGGATATCGAAAATTGAAAGCCAGCAACCCGATCTAATTTTCCTGGATATACAGATGCCCGGGAAAACCGGTTTTGAAATGTTAGCTGAATTGGAGAGAACACCGATGGTGATTTTTACAACTGCTTATGATGAATTTGCTTTAAAAGCATTTGAAGTAAATGCCCTGGATTATTTACTAAAGCCAATTGAACCTAAAAGATTGGCAGATGCTATTCAAAAATTACATCTGCCGGAATCAAGGGAGCAAAGAACAGATTCAGAATTTGTAAACAATAGTTTATTAACAGAATCCGATCAGGTTTTTGTAAAAGATGGGGAACGGTGCTGGTTTGTGAAACTAGGGGATATCCGATTGTTTGAAAGTGTAGGTAATTATGCAAAAGTTTTTTTTAGTACCAATAAACCGCTAATCCTGAAATCACTGAATGCACTGGAAGAAAGATTAGATGAAAAAATGTTTTTCCGTGCTAACAGGAAACATATTGTAAACCTTCGTATGATTGATAAGATAGAGCCCTACTTTAATGGAGGTTTGTTGCTTGAGTTAAAGGGTGGTGAAAAAATAGAAGTAAGCCGCAGGCAGACAGTAAAGTTTAAGGAGATGATGAGCCTGTAGGGAAATGGGCAATAGACAATAGGCAATATGCAAACATCATTAACATTGCCTATTGCCTATTTCAAGTTGAGATATAACAGAAAAGATCAAAAATTATATGAGTTTACAAATAAAAAGACTTTTTCTCTCGGGGTTGTTGATTCTAACAACCTCGTTTTTTTTAATGACAGGTTGTAGTAGTTCAGAAAAATCAACCAGAACAATTTCAACAGATATTGATGGAATAATAAATGTAAAAGACGTAGAAAGAATTGAAAAAGTACTGGCTTCAGATGATATGCGGGGTCGCAGAACTTTTTCACCGGAAATTGATAAGGCAGCGGATTTTATAGCAGCCGAATTCAAGTCTATTGGTTTGCAAACATACCTGCCTGCCGGACAGGCAGGGAACAATAGCCAAAGTTACCGTCAGGAATTTACAATGCTCAGGGCTAAGCATATTTCTACAATGGCAAGCTTTGATGAAGTAACGATTGATCCTAAAAATATTCTTGTAATAACCTGTCAACCTCAATTCAACATCAATCAAAGTACCCGTTACAAAAAAGAGTTTATTAAAGCCGGGTCTAATCTTCAAACATCTGCAAGAAAATTTATCCAATCGAATGATAACATTCTTGTATTGGTTGATAATAGTTTTGCCAATAGTTTCGGTAATCTTTCCCGGTTAAGAAATACAATGTATAAGACCAATACCAATGTCGTATTTATGTTATCAGAAAAGGAGCCTGTTAATTATGAGATCGCATCAACCCATGAAATTACTGAACAGAAACTAACAAATGTCGTTGGCGTAATCCCCGGGAAAAATCCACCAAATGGACAGACAGGTAAGAAAGATGAGATTGTTATATTCTCGGGGCATTACGATCATATTGGAGTTGGGAAGCCGGTAAATGGAGATTCAATTTACAATGGCGCTAATGATAATGCGGCAGGAACTACTGCAGTCATCATGCTGGCAAAATATTTTAAACAATTAAAGAATAATGAACGGACAATTGTTTTTGTCGCTTTTACAGCAGAAGAAATTGGTGGATTTGGATCCCAATATTTTTCCCGCCAGGTTAATGCGGACAAAGTTGTGGCGATGTTCAATATTGAAATGATAGGTACAGAAAGTA
>JBBKWV010000254.1:0-3510 GCA_037969135.1 Ferruginibacter sp. | reverse complement strand
AAAATTTAAAAAAGAAAATAAAGAACTATTAACCTATTTGATTTTTGAATCCTCAGATGAAAAAGCGTATATTAAAAGTGTAAAAGAGGCTGTAGATTCCCAGTTTACTGATATCAACCACAGCAGCCTGTATTTTATAAAAAAAAGTTTACGTAAGATATTAAGATTAATAAACCGTTATGCTAAATACAGTGCAGAAACCCAGACAGGAATAGAATTACTCATTTATTTTTGTAAAAAAATTAAAGAGGCAGAAATACCTGTGGAAAAAAGCGCAGCTTTATTAAATTTATATGAGGGACAAAAAAAGAAAATAATAAAGGAGATCAAAACCATGCACGAAGACCTTCAGTACGATTACCTGAAAGAAATGGAAACCCTGTAAATAATTCATCACAATAAAAAAATATGCCACAATCAAGAAAAAGGAAATCACAAAAACACCACATTGATTATATCCCGCACAAAAAGCAGAAAAAAAGCGCAGTTCCTGTTGCAATTGTATTTTGTACCATCCTGGCATTTGGAATTGCCTGGTTTGCTGCCGGAAGTTCTGTTGTAGGACTGATAATCGGATTGGTTTCAGGAGTTGTTATCGGCTACTTTACCGGAAAACAAATGGACATTGCATTTAGCAAAAAAAACAACTAATACCGGAATTTAACTGCCTGAATTAGTTGTTATATGGAATTGAATCAAACGGGATCTATGGTTTAAAATTACCCCTGAACGTTTTTTTAAAATGTAAAAAATCCGGAATAGATACATTTTGAACATAAGAATTGTTTGGATTTAAACTGATGAATTCCTGGTGATAGGGTTCTGCCGGATAAAATGCAGTAAAAGGAACTATTTCCGTTACAATATTGTTTTTATATTTTTTACCCGCATTGATTTTTCTTATCTCAGCCAGAATGATTTGCTTTTCTTTATCATTTCGGTAAAATGCCACAGAACGGTATTCAGTCCCCACATCATTGCCTTGCCTGTTTAAAGTTGTAGGATCCATACTTGCAAAAAATGCCTGCACAAGAGTTTCATAAGAAATTTTTGCCGGATCATAATAAATCTGAACTGTCTCCGTATGGCCTGTTTTGCCAGATGCCACCGATTCATAGGTTGGATTGCTGGTATTTCCTCCTGCATAACCGGAAACGGCATCCCTTACACCAACCAAACTCTGAAAAACTATTTCAGCATGCCAGAAACATCCTTCAGCAAAAGTAGCAACGGCCTCATTTGCAGAAGCTTTACTTTTTTCTGCAAGCGGAATTTTATTATTCTGTGTTTGAGCACAGGACACAAAACTGATGATAAAAATAACTGTGGTAAAAAATGATTTCATTGAAAATTAAATTTAATGCAACATCATATAAACGCCTAAAACAATCCGATGGTTTCAGATAATTGTTAAGATAAACCAAAACATTTCAATAAAATGTCCGGAGATGATACTTCCTCCCAAAATATTTACCTGTAAATTAGCGCCATAATTAACAGATTAACAAAAAAGTATTCCCGGTTAAAAATGAAATAATGATCAAATCAGTAACTGATTTCAAAAATGTATTCTTTATAGGCATTGCAGGAACAGGCATGAGTGCCATCGCACAATATCTGTCGGGCATTGGTAAAGATGTGAGTGGCAGTGACCGTTATTTCCAACCGGGGATTGAGAATGATACCAAAGACAAACTGGAAGCAGCTGGGATAAAATGTTTTTTACAAAATGGAGAAGGCATTTCTGAACATACCGGGCTCGTTGTAGTTTCTACTGCAATTGAAGATACTGTTTCAGATGTTCAGAAAGCAAAGAGTTTACATATCCCTATATTAAAAAGGAGCGAATTGCTTTCGCTTATCTCCAAAAGCAAAAAAACAATTGCTATCGGAGGTACATCGGGTAAGAGTACAAGCAGTGCGATGCTTTTTGATATTTTACAATTTGCCGGATTAGAACCCAGCATTATCAGCGGTGCAGGCCTGGTAAGTATCATCAGGGAAGGGAAGATCGGTAATGCAAAAGTGGGAGCAGGTGAGTGGCTGATCATTGAAGCCGATGAAAGTGATGGCTCCATTGTTCAATATGAACCCGAAATCGGGTTATTACTCAATATTGATAAAGACCATCAGGAAATTGAGGAACTGATGAGTATTTTTAAAACATTCAGGCAAAATACAAAGGAACTGTTCATCGTAAACTTATCCAATTCTTTGGCCAAAGTATTATCTCAAAATACGGAACATGATTTTTCTGTCGACCAAAATTCAGGAGCAGGTTTTATCGCCGGCGATTTTATTCAGCAGGGACTAAACATTCAATTTTCCATAAATAAAACCCCATTTTCAATTGATACTGTAGGAAAACACAATATGGAAAATGCATTGGCTGCTGTTGCAGTGGCCAACCAGTTGGGTGTTGATCTTCCCACCTGTGCAAAGGGTTTAATGAACTATGAAGGGATTTACAGGAGGCACCAGTTACTTGGAAAGACAAAAGGGATTTATGTAATCGATGATTATGCACACAACCCTGTAAAATGTGCTGCCTCCATTGCAGCCTGCCAGTATATTGCGCCAAAAGTTATTGCCTGGTTTCAACCACACGGCTATGGGCCTACGCGTTTTTTAAAAGATGATTTTATACAGGAAATAGCCAATACCTTAAGACCCGAAGATGAAATCTGGATGAGTGAGATCTTCTATGCCGGTGGTACAGCAGTAAAAGACATTTCTGCCAATGACCTCATTCAGGAGATCAAAGCATTGGGGAAAAATGCTTTTTTTGTTGAGGACAGAAATGATTTTTTAGAAGCTGCAAGTTCCCATTTTACCCCCAATTGTGTTTTATTGCTGATGGGTGCCCGAGATCCGGGTTTGGAAGTATTCAGCAAATCTGTATTTGAAAAATTGCAGCAAACCAACTAACTTTTATTTCATGACGACACTAATCACACATATAAAACAACTGATTAATACCCGCGAAAGCGATCAGTTACTCAGGGGAAAAGATCTGGCTGTACTTCCTTCCATTGAAAATGCTTTTTTGCTTATTGAAGATGGGATCATCGTTGAATACGGTAGCATGTTTGAATTGGAAACAAAGGTTCCGCAGTTACCAAAAATAATCATCGATGCTTCGGGACAGTATATATTACCTTGTTGGTGCGACAGCCATACACATATTGTTTTTGCCGGCAGCCGGGAAAATGAATTTGTAGATAAGATCAAAGGGCTGAGTTATGCTGAAATTGCAGCAAGGGGAGGAGGCATATTAAATTCATCTGCAAAACTAAATGAAGCTACGGAAGACCAGCTTTTCAATGAATCATGGAATCGCCTGACAGAAATAAGTAAACTTGGAACCGGATCAGTGGAAATAAAAAGCGGATATGGTTTGTCGGTAGATGCTGAATTAAAAATGCTCCGGGTAATTAAGAAATTAAAAGAAAGGTCCGGAATGACCATTAAAGCGTCATTCCTGGGAGCCCATACTTACCCTCCGGCTTT
>JBBKWV010000253.1:0-8463 GCA_037969135.1 Ferruginibacter sp. | reverse complement strand
TCATTTTTACTTTTTTTCTTACTGTTGTCACAAGCCGAAAAAAGAATTAAGATCAGCATAAGAAAAAGTCTTTCCTTAAAATATCGTTTACTCATCTTTCTCTTAAATAATTTTTCTTATAGCCCCTGTATATCCTGAAAAGACCGTACAGTAAACAAATTGTTCCAAACACTTTCAGAGTAGAATCATCATATCTCAATTCCAGACCGGTATTAAATTTTCTTATGAAAATTAAAAATGCACCCATACATGACCACAAAACCCCCATACCAAAATCCATGATACTACGCATACGAATATATCCTTTATCTTTTTCAGTCAGTTGTTCTTTTTCGAAATCTTCCAATGCCATTTAAATTTTTTTAATAAATGAGTTATTTGCGAATTTACAAAGTTTATTTCGCTAATGATTACTGTGCAATAAACTTTACCGGAATGGTATAATAAACAGATACATTTTTCCTTCCTATGCTGCCGGGACTCCATCTGGGCATTTTTTTTAGTACCCGAATCACTTCATTACTGAATGCCCTGCCACCACTTTCAATTGTTTCAAAATCTATCAAAAGTCCATCTGTGTCCACAATAAATTTTATGCTTACAGAAACCGTTTCATCCAGATCTAAATCGCGGGGGTTACGAAGATTCTCATTCAAAAAATCAATCAAAGCTTCTTCTCCGCCAGGATAAGACGGCATAATATCGGCAATATCTGTGGGTGAATTCATATTATTTTGAAATGACCCTTCTCTGCTTTGCCCAATTTCAACTTCATTTAAAACATCCCCAGAAACGATTTGTTTATGATTGGAAATCCGGCTGTTTGATTCATTGGAAATAAAAATACTGTCAAACTTATCTGTGAGTTTCGTGGATTTTTCCCGATTATCAATCAGCTTCATTCTGGATACCAACATATCGGATCTGTTTAATTTATTTGTGTTTGATCTCTTTGGATCTGCTTGTTTTTCTGTTAGTTTCTTTTTATTAACAGGTGGAATGGCCGGAGGTATATAACCAGGACTTGTATCATAAATAACCGGCAAATTATTTGATTTTTTTTGAAACAAACCAAGGAAAAATAAGCCGGCAGCTAAAAAGAAAATAATTGCAAGTGATTTATACAAACGGATGTGATAATACTTACGTAAAGTATAAGCTCCATAATCTTTATTCCTGTTTTCAAACAGTATGTCGAGCAGATCTGAATGTAAAATAAGTGCTGATTTCATGTTGCTGGTTTTTGAATAGTTAATTCAGTTCATGGATTGACTGTCTCAGGAGATGAGATGCTTCCAGCAACTGAATCCATAAATAGTATGTACTCTTTACCTAAGCTAATTCCGAACTGTTATCTTTGTTAAATGAAAATTTTGATGGTTTGTCTGGGAAATATCTGTCGAAGCCCATTGGCAGAAGGTATTTTAAAAGAAAAGTCAAAAATAGCCGGTTTTAACTGGACTGTTGAGAGTGCCGGCACGAACAGTTACCACACGGGTGAACCACCGCATATATTAAGTCAGAAAGTTGCTCAATTAAATGGAATTAACATCAGTAATCAACGGGCAAGAAAATTCTTAAAATCTGATTTGCTGGATTATGATTTCATCTATGCCATGGCTGCTGATGTCATGGATGATATAAAAAAAATCAGCGGGGATTTATTCAACGAACAAAAAGTTACATTATTTTTAAATGAATTATATCCGGGGGAAGATCTGGATGTTATGGATCCATGGTACGGCCCGGAGCCGGGTTATCATGAAGTTTTTGAAACGATTAACAGGGCATGTGATGCCATTATTGAAAAATATATGATCACAATTCAAACCAATAATAAATAATGTCTAAACCTTCTATACCACAAGGCACGAGAGACTTTTCATCAGAAACTGTAAGAAAAAGAAATTATATTTTCTCCACAATTAAAAACGTATTTGAATTATATGGGTATCAGCCCCTGGAAACACCGGCAATGGAAAACCTGGAAACCCTCATGGGGAAATATGGTGAAGAAGGCGATAAGTTGATTTTTAAGATCCTGAACAACGGACTTAACGATCCAAAGAATACCGGGAAAGCAAAAGATGGTTTTGAAAAATTAATGCAGGGTAAGAATACGGTTGCCCTTACTGAAAGGGCCCTTAAATACGACCTCACTATTCCATTTGCACGTTATGTGGCCATGAATCACGGACAACTTACGTTTCCCTATAAACGCTATCAAATACAGCCTGTATGGCGTGCCGACAGACCCCAGCGTGGCCGTTACCGCGAATTCACCCAATGTGATGCAGATGTTGTAGGCAGCACTTCTCTGCTAAATGAAATTGAATTGGTAAATATTTATCACAGCGTTTTGTTTCAATTGGGACTTGCTGCTTATACAATTAAGATAAACAGCAGAAAAATATTGCTGGCATTGGCTGAGTTATGTGCTGCTGCTGAAAATATGACAGACATTACCATTGCCATTGACAAACTGGATAAGATCGGAATAGATAAAGTAACAGATGAACTAATACAACGTGGCTTAAAACAGGAACAGGTACATATTATCTCTGAATATCTTCAAATAGAAGGAAGCAATGATGATATTCTGACGCAGGCAGAAAAAATGTTTGGTGAAAATGAAAATGCAAAAAAAGGTATTGAAGAACTTCGTTTTATTTCCAAACAAACAAAAAATGCCAATCTTGTTATTGATTTCAAACTTGCTAGAGGACTGAATTATTATACCGGTGCCATATTTGAAGTAACAGCACCAGATACTGTTAAAATGGGAAGCATCGGCGGTGGTGGAAGATATGATGACCTTACGGGCTTATTTGGAGTACCCAATATTCCGGGGGTAGGTATCAGTTTTGGTGTAGACAGGATCTATGATGTATTGGAAGAATTGAATTTATTCCCCGAAAATTTACAGCTAAGTACCAAAGTGCTTTTCTTTCATATGGGCGAAAATGAAAGCTTATTTGCATTCAATTGTATGCAGGAAGTAAGAAATAACGGCATCGCAGCAGAGCTTTATCATGAAAATGCCAAATTGGATAAGCAATTCAAATATGCCGATAAAAAAAACATCCCCTTTATTGTCATCATTGGCAGCAAAGAAATATCCTCAAATACTGCACTGGTAAAAAATTTACAAACTGGAGTTCAGGAAACGATTTCAATAAAAGATTTATCTTTATTTCTGAAAAATTCCAACTAACAGGTTACCATTAACCAATTACTGTATTAATTAAAAACAATTTTATGCAATCCCGAATTAAGTTTTCCATTTTAATCCCTGTAATAGCCCTGTTAATTTTCACTTCTTGCAGCAAAACCAACAAGGAAGGAAGAAATATTCCCGCTGATGCAGTATTTGTGATGCACCTGAATGGAGAATCACTCAACAGTAAATTACCCTGGGAAGAATTAAAACAAAATATTTTATTTCAAGAAGCATACGGCGATTCTACCAACACCGCACTTATCCGTTCCATAATGGACAATCCGGAAAATTCCGGTATCGATGTAAAAAATGACCTGTTGGTATTTTATGTAAAAGATACAACCGGATCTTATATAGCAGCTCAAGGCAGTATAAAAGATGAAGCAAAATTCAAAGCTTTTAACAACAATATAAATAAAACGGCTCCTGTTGCATCAGAAAAAGACGGTATCCGTTTTTTATCATCAGAAAATATGACTGCATCCTGGAACAAGGAAAAATTTGTGATAGTTTCCGATATCACAGGAAAAACTGATTTCAAAAATACTTACGAACCGGATACCTTTTCAATAAATACCCCGGATGTAAAAAGAGATCTGAATGCCCTTGCCGCACAAATATTTAATCTGAAGGAAGATAAAAGCCTGGGTAAGGATGAAAAATTTACAGAGTTAATAAAAACCAAGGCAGACATGCATTTTTGGTTGAATATTGAAGCAATGGGTGTTGGAAATACAGACATGCCCGGAATGGCGGCGCTCAGCATGATCAATTTTAAAAAGATCCTGGAAGGCTCCAGGCTTGCTGCAACAGTTAATTTTGAAAACGGAAAGATCAGTGCAGATTTTATTTCTTATTCGGGAAAAGAAATGACCGAACTGGTAAAAAAATACAGTGGCGATAAAATAAACAACGATATGGTAAAACGCCTGCCTACGGGAAATCTGGCTGCATTGATTGCACTTAATTTTAAACCGGAAGGTATCCGTGAATATTTGAAACTGCTGGGAATGGATGGGTTTGTAAATATGGGAAGCGCATTCCTTGGTTTCAATCTGGATGATTTTGTCAAAGCCAATAAAGGAGACATCTTGCTTGCAGTTACCGATGTGAAAGAAGACAGTATCGGCAGGCCGGATGCTTCTATATTATTCAGCACAACCATCGGAGACAAAGCTGCTTTCGGAAAACTGATTGATGCCGGTAAAAAATTCGGAAAAGATAAACTGAATGGCGAAAACGGCCCTCAAATTGCCTTCAACACAAATGACAATTACTTTGCCATTGGAAATAAAAAACAGGACGTTGATAAATTTTTCACAACAAACCAAACCAGCATTCCGGCATTTTTAGATAAGATCTCCGGCAGTTCTTCGGTTGTGTATATCAACTTTCAGTATATCTTAAAAGCAATGAGTGCTGATGCAAAAAGAGACAGTCTGGAAAAAATTATCTACGATGCCTCTCTGAATATGTGGGATAATTTCCTAGCAAACAGCAACGGTTTCAAAAATGGCGGTAGTGCACAGCATATTGAAGTGAATCTCCTTGATAAAAATACCAACAGCCTCAAAAAATTGAACAGCTACCTGGGAACACTTGCAATGGTTAAAAAGAAACAGGATGAAAGAAATAAAATTTCATTCATGAATGAGAACACAGATGATGCTGCATCAATCGCACCGGAATCATATTAAATAATATCCAGAAAATAATTTTAATTTAAAGCCGTCACAATTTCATGCTGACGGCTTTAAAATTCCTTTAAGTATGAACATTCACTTAGAAAATGTAATACCAGAATTTCTGGAATCAGAGAAAATAGAAAGCTCTGATATCTGGAATAAAAACATTTTGGTAAACAAAGGAGAAAGAATTCAGATCGTTGCTCCCAGTGGCAGAGGGAAAACTTCTTTCATTCATTTTATTTACGGGTTGCGCAATGATTATAAAGGGAATATTTTATTAAACAATCAAAACATCGGGTTATTTGATGCAGAAGAATTTGCAATTACAAGATCCAATTCCTGCAGCATTATTTTTCAGGATCTGCGCCTTTTTCCGGATCATACTGTTTTCGAAAACATCAATATAAAAAGATTACTGAATCCATTTCATGGGGAAGAAAGAATAAAAGAAATGGCTTCCAGGCTTGGAATAGAAAATAAACTGGACCGATTGGCTAAAACATGCAGCTATGGTGAACAGCAGCGTGTGGCTATTATCCGTGCACTGCAACAACCTTTTGATTTTTTATTGATGGACGAACCTTTCAGCAATCTCGATGAATCCAACAGGAGAATTGCAATGGAATTAATTGACGAAGAAGTAAGCAAAAGAAATGCAGCGATCCTGCTTGCAGATTTAAAAATACTTGAATTTTTTAAAGCAGACCGCATTATTCAACTATAGTTTGATCCATAAAATGAGTAAACAACTTTCATCTGCTATTAAAGGAAAGCAACGGATTTCATTTAAAACCATTGCTCCCTTTTTAATTATCGGACAAAACAGATCATCCCGGATATTCAGTTATACCGGACTGGCAATTGGTGTGTTGTTGCTTCTCTGTTCCATTCAGATGTTTATCAACATTAATCAATTATTGAAAGAAAAAAATCCACGAAAAAACGGATTTGATTTTATTTCAGTGACAAAAACAATCACCAACCAGAATATGGGAAGTGATAACAGGTTTACTGCATCCGATATTAAAGAGATACAATCCCAGTCTTTTATTAAAGATGCGGCTCCGCTTAACAGTAACCAGTTTCGGGCAAAGGCAAGTGCGGGCACGATCATTCCATTCAGTACTGATCTGTTTCTGGAATCGGTGAAAAATAATTTCATCGATACTGTTCCCCCATCATTCAACTGGCAACCCGGTCAAACAGATGTTCCCATCATCTTTTCTGCTGATTTTTTAGAGATGTATAATATTTTCGCCCCGGCACAGGGATTGCCACAGCTTTCTGAAAGCAGTGTGGGATCAGTGAGTATCGTTTTGGAATGTTATGGTCCGGGCGGGGTACAAAATTTCAGGGGAACCATCGTTGCATTGAGCGACCGGATCAATTCTGTTTTGGTACCGGAGAATTTTTTACTGTGGGCAAATAATAAATTTGGCAATTCCTCCAATGCCCCTGCTGCAAGGGTTTATTTAAAAACAACCGATGCCAATGATCCTGCTTTATTGAAATTTCTGGAACAGAAGAATTACCATGTAAATAAAGACAAAACAAAGTTCGGAAGGGTAAAACAGCTATTACAGGCCGTAGTCAGTGGTTTGGGTGTATTTGCCATTTTGGTTATTTTACTGGCAATGATGCTTTTTTCCTTTTACCTCCAATTGATGATTGCAAGGAGCAAGGATAATTTAAAATTGCTCCTTACATTAGGTTATTCTCCCGCAGGTTTGAGCAAAACAGTAGCAAAAAAATGGATCCCTGTTTACACGATCATCATCTTACTCTCCTTGTTCTTCACTGCTTTACTGCAATACTTATTTCAACATTTTGTTTTAAGTGGAAGAGAGGTACTTTCTGCCTATCTGCATTTCAGTATCTATTTATTGGCTGCTTCTTTATTATTGCTCTGCGTCATTATAAACTATAAGCTGATCAAAAAATTATTGTACAGGTTGTAATTGCTGTTCGATGAGCACAATTTTACAAGCCTTCAAAAACCACAGCGGCCCCCTGCCCAACTCCAACACACATTGCAGCAAGCCCGTATTTGCTTTTTCTTCTTTTCATTTCATGTAATAATGTTGTTGATATCCGCACTCCACTGCAACCCAAGGGGTGACCAATTGCGATCGCTCCGCCATTTACATTTACTTTTTCCAGGTCAAGTCCAAGGTCGTGAATACAGGCAATACTCTGCGATGCAAAAGCTTCATTCAATTCAATCAGATCAAGTTCTGACACAGTTATCCCTGCCCGCAATAAAGCTTTTTTTGTTGCAGGAACAGGCCCAATGCCCATTACAGCAGGGTCAACGCCAGCTACTGCCATACTTTTAATTGTAGCAATGGGTTTTAACGCATATTTATTTACGGCTTCTTCACTGGCAAGCAAGATGGCTGCAGCACCATCATTGATGCCACTGCTATTAGCGGCAGTTACGGTTCCGTCCTTCATAAAAGCCGGTTTCAATGACCCGATCTTTTCCAATGAAGAAAGTCTCGGGTGCTCATCATTTTCAAAATCATAGCTTTCTTTACCTACCTGAACAGACACCGGAATGATCTCATCTGCCCATTTTCCATCTTTTAAAGCAGCAGCATATTTCATTTGGCTTTCCAATGCAAATTCATCCTGTGCATGCCGGCTGATATTCCATTGTTTTGCTACATTTTCTGCAGTTTCTCCCATACCGTATGGAAAATACATTTCAGCGAGTTTTTTGTTGGTAAATCGCCAGCCCATGGTTGTATCATAAACCTGTGCATTGCGGTCAAATGCTGCTGTTGCTTTCGGCATCACAAAAGGTGCCCGGCTCATGCTTTCAACACCACAGGCAATCATGAGCTCAGCATCTCCGCAGGCAATGGTACGGCTGCAATCCATGATCGCCTGAAGCCCGCTTGCACAGAGCCTGTTCACCGTATTTCCCGGAACAGTCACCGGTAAACCTGCCAGCAACGCTGCCATACGGGCCACATTCCGGTTGTCTTCCCCGCTTTGATTTGCAGCACCGGCAATAATATCTTCAATGGCATTTACATCTATATTTTCATTCCGGAGAACAAGTGCTTTTATCACATGAGCAAGCAGGTCATCGGGCCTGATCGATGAAAGGGCTCCCCCGTATTTACCAATGGGAGTTCTTACTGCATCTATAACATATACTGTATTCATTCATTTTATTTTTATGTACCCAACAGTTTTGTTTTAAGGAGCTTCAGTGGCGTCGCACTCTTGTACGATATAACTTTATTCAGCTTAAAACCCAACCAAAGTTCGGTATTTTGACAATGTTTTTGATAAAATGCAGGATGTTTATCTTTGCCGGATGTTTAACAAGAGAAATATCCGTGAGCTGAGTTTAATTGAACTCAAAGAATACTTTGAATCCATCGGCGATAAAAAATTCCGTGCAATACAGGCATATGAGTGGATCTGGAAAAAAAATGCCCGGCATTTTGATGATATGAGTAATCTTTCTCTCGATCTCAGAAAAAAATTAGCGGAAGATTTTGAAATGAACGCCATTACGATTGATGTTACACAAACAAGCAA
>JBBKWV010000252.1:0-4534 GCA_037969135.1 Ferruginibacter sp. | reverse complement strand
TTAAAATATGGGTGATTATTGATAAGCAGCGGGTTATTCAAAACATTTTGAATTAAATATTTCATCCTGAAATGAGTATCCAAGAAAACCTGTTCTTTAACAATATAATCCACAATATTTAGATAATTTAGCCGTTTAAGTAAATTGAACCAGATATTTCTGTGATAAATATTTTTTATGATGAATGCTAAAATGATAATAATTCAAAATAATCATTACATTTGCCCATTACCCTCAAAGTTTAAAAAAATGACTAATCGGTTATTCTGTCTGATAGCCTTAATAGCTATCGCTACTACTTCGAGTAGTTGCAAAAAAAACAAGTCCAGTTCTTTGCCAAAGGACGGACAACTGCATGGAGTTGCACCGGGTTCCCGTTGGAGTTTGCCAAAACCTCCGGGAATGGTTTTTGTACCGCCGGGCACTTTTCACATGGGTCCAAGTGACGAAGATGTGAATTATGCATACACTGCCAGAAATAAGCAGGTGTCTATCAGTGGTTTTTGGATGGATGCAACTGAAATTACCAACAATGAATATCGCCAGTTTACCAATTGGGTAAAAGATTCCATTGCAGCCAAATTAATGGGTTTTGTTAAGCAAGGTGCTGATGGTAATGAGTATATCGATTGGAAAAAAGCCAGCACCATCAAGTGGGGTGACAAGGCAACCATTGAAAAAATTGATGCGATCATCGTTACTCCCGATAACCGTATTTTCGGTAAGAAAGAGTTAGATGCTAAAAAAATTGTATATCAATCTGAAACTTTTGATTATAAAGCTGCTGCTCAAAATAAAGATGTTACCATTCCCCGTTCTGCTTATATAGTTAAACAACAAATACCGGTTTATCCCGATTCACTTTGTTGGGTAAGAGATTTTGCTTATTCTTATAATGAGCCAATGGCGAAGAAATATTTCAATCACCCTGCATTTGGAAATTATCCCGTGGTAGGAGTTTCCTGGAAACAGGCAACTGCTTTCTGCGAATGGCGTACTCATTACTTAAATTCATTTTTAGAATCTAAGAAAAAATCACCTGAGTCTGATTTCAGGTTGCCTACAGAAGCCCAATGGGAATATGCTGCAAGAGGTGGTCGTTCACAAGCTCCGTTTCCATGGGGTGGTCCTTATCTGAGAAACAAAAAAGGTTGTTTGTTGGCAAACTTTAAACCTGGTCGTGGAAATTATCCCGAAGATGGTGGATTCTATACCGTAAGAGCAGATGCATATTGGCCAAATGATTTTGGTTTATACAATATGGCTGGTAATGTTGCTGAATGGACATCATCCCTGTTTTATGAGGGTGGATACAATTTCCAGCATGATATGAATCCGGATATTCGCTGGAATGCAAAAGATTCAGATCCTCCAAGAATGAAACGCAAAGTTATTCGCGGTGGTAGCTGGAAAGATGTAGGTTATTTTCTTCAAACAGGCACACGTAGTTCTGAATATCAGGATACTTCTAAATCATATATTGGTTTCCGTTGTGTAATAGATTTGCCACCAGCACCTAAAAAAGGTAAATAATCAATTGCGTATGTAATTTTTTTAAAAGTATATTTATTGAAAGTTAACCCGTTTTTTAATTATTTAAGAAACGGGTTATTTTTCCCCAAATTTTTATATTAACCAATTTTTTTTAAAAACAATCCCCAGTTAAAACTTAAAACTTTAAAACACATGTCAGTAAAAATTCCTTCAAACGTAAGTAAATGGATGGACGTAGGCGTTTCAGTCGGCGCAGCAGCAGTAATTTTTGGAGCTTTACAGAAAATTCTTCACACACCAATCGCCGATTTATGGTTAAAAGTTGGTTTGTATACAGAAGCTGTAATCTTCCTTGTTTATGGAATTATGTATATGATCTATCCTGCCGTTAAGGAAGAGTATGAAGGTAAATTAAAAGCAGCGGCTGTTGGAAATCCTGCACTGAAAAGTATGGATAAAATGTTAGAGGAAGCAGATATTACCCCTGTGAGTCTGAAAAAACTGGGCGAAGGGTTTCAAAAACTTGGAACAACTGTATCCGGAATTTCTGATGTGAGTGATGTAGTTAAATCTACCGGTGATTTCAGTGCAAAAACCAAAGAAGCAACCGCAGCTATAACTTCCATGTCTACTGCGTTTTCAAGCAGTGCAGCCACCATGCAATCATTTAATTCTGCATCTGAAAGTGCAAAAGGATTTCATGAGCAGGTTCAGGTTCTTACCAAAAATCTTGGTTCATTGAATACCATTTACGAACTGGAATTAAAAGAAAGCAATAACCATCTGAAGGCATTGAATGGTTTCTACGGTAAAATGGCTGAAGCAAGTCAGGCTATGATGAATAGTGTTGATGATGCAAACAAAGCAAAAGAACAAATTGGTACATTGGCTACAAACCTGAGCAAACTGAATGCAGTTTATGGCAATATGCTGAGTGCAATGCAGGGAAGATAAGATACCACATGGGTATTTATATCTCACCAAAAAAGTTCTATCCAAACAATATTGAATAAAAACAATAAACTCTAATTAGTAATGTCATTACCTAAAGAGCCCCGGCAGAAGATGATCAACATTATGTATTTGGTGCTTACCGCACTACTTGCATTGAATGTGTCGTCTGAAATTTTGAATGCATTTAAAGTAGTTGATAAAAGTTTGGTTACTTCAAATACAAATCTTGAATCTGCCAATCAGACAATCTACGAATCACTTGAACTGAAATTAAAAGATAATCAAACTGCAGAAAGAGCAAAACCCTGGCACGAAAGAGCGCAACAGGCAAAAAAACTTTCTGATGAAATGTATGGTTATATCAACCAGTTAAAAACCGACCTTAAAAAAGAGGCTGATTCTAAAATGGTAGACCTCAATGGAAAGCAGGTTGAACAATTTAAAGAAGATGATCTCGAAGCCGCTACCCGATTGTTCGGATCAGGTGAAGGCGGGAAAAAACAAGGCCCCATTTTAGAAGCAAAACTAAAAGCATATAAAGATGCAATGCTGGCGATTGACCCTTCTATAAAAGCTGAATTTGATAAAAATTTTCCGGTTGACGTTTCTCCACAGGTAGGACAGGATGGGAAAACGAAAGAATTTACCGAAGCATTTTTTCATATGACTCCTACTGTTGCAGGTCTTACCTTGCTGAGTAAGTTTCAGAATAATGTTAAGAATGCGGAAAATCTGGTAGTAACTTATTGCCACAGTCAGGTTGGTGCGGTAAAAGTTGTTTACGATCAGTTTGCTGCATTGGTTGGACAAAGTTCAAACTATGTAATGCCGGGCGAACCAATGGAGATCACTGCTGGTGTGGGAGCTTATAGTAAAGCTGCACAACCGCAAATTACCATCGGTGGTTCAGGAATTGCATTGGATGCAGAAGGAAGAGCTGTTTATAAATTCGTAGCCAGTGGCGCCGGTGCACGCTCAGTTCCTGTAAATGTTACATTCACAAAGCCTGATGGAACAAAAGAATCTAAAACTTTCGATGTTAAATATACTGTAGGTACACCCGGTGGTGCTGCCGTTATGTTAGACAAAATGAATGTTTTCTATATCGGTGTTGATAATCCGGTAACGATTGGTTCCCCAACAGGTTGGGATAAAACATCTGTTAGCATGGCTGGCGGAACTATTTCAGGTACCGGTTCTAAAAGAACGGTTCGTGTAACAACAATCGGACCTGCAAGTATCAATGTTGTAGCTGATAAATCTGCCAGTAAATTTGAATTCCGTGTTAAAAAGATTCCCGATCCGGTATTTAAAGTGGGAACCGGTAAAGTAAGGATGCCTTCAGTGGAATTTAAAAGCCAGCAATTTTGCAGGGCTGAACTCGAAAACTTTGATTTTGACCTGAAATTCTCTATTGTTAGTGCAACCGTTTATTTTTCTGGAGCTAATTTCCCCAATGTTGCACAAACTTCAATAACTGGCAACAATCTTGCAGCACTTTCTGCGTTTATGCAGAGATGTGGTCCTGGTTCTGTTGTAACTTTTGATAATGTAAAGGTTCAGGGGCCTGATGGAGTAAGAGGTATTGATGGTAAATCAATCGCATTATATTAAAATATATAACTATGAAAAAGCAGTTTTTAAAATATGTATTACTGGCTGTTTTACTTGGAGGTTTTACGGATACGGTTTTCGCACAAAAGCGTTCTTCTACAAAACGTAATACCACCCGTAAAACAACAAAAACTAAAACAAAGGCGAATATTACACCTACTGTACCGGTAACGGATACTGTGGTTGTAGCAGCGGTTGTAGAACCACCTCCTAATGATAGTTTGCCCATTAAAGCTGTAAAAAAATCATTGAGGCCCGATGAAGCTGTTGAAACAACTTCTCTCAGAGACAGGACCCCATTGCCATATGAACATTTAAGGGCAGAAGATGCTGTTTATCGCCATAAAGTTTGGAGAGAAATTGATACCAGGGAAAAATTAAACCTTCCTTTCAGTTATTCTGCAGATGAGAATAATGGCAATCAGAGATTCATATCTATTTTGTTACAAGCCATTCAGGATAGTATGGTAAC
>JBBKWV010000251.1:0-7444 GCA_037969135.1 Ferruginibacter sp. | reverse complement strand
TGACGCACTTTTACGGGTGATGTCCAGGAGCAATGAAAATGTGCAATAAAATCTGATTGATAATTCACCGACATGTAGGCAATGTTTTCTATTCCATTGTGCGTGTGCGAAATACCGGTAGCATTGATACTGTATGGCTCGTTGCTGATCAGGTAGGTTAATATTGAAATATCATGTGGCGCCAGATCCCACAATACATTAACATCCGGCTGAAACAATCCCAGGTTGATACGTGAGGAATCAAAATATTTGATCTTCCCTATCGTATCATTGTCTATTAACTCTTTCATTTTTTGAACGGCCCCTGTATAAAGGAATGTATGATCTACCATCAAAATCAGGTTCTTGCTGTTTGCAATTTCAATCAGTTCTTTTGCTTCTGCCACAGAGGAAGTCATCGGTTTTTCCAGCAACACATGTTTGCCGGCAAGCAATGCTTTTTTTGCCAAAGGATAATGCGTAAACACCGGAGTTGCAATAACTACTGCATCCACAGATTTATTGTTTATCAGTTCATCTGCATTGCTGCAGGTTTCAATGGCAGGATAGTTTTTTTTCAACAGATTTAAACGTTCTGCACGCCCATCAGCGACCATTAATACTTTTGCACCAGATTGGGCTGCAAAGTTTCTTACCAGGTTTGGTCCCCAGTAACCATAGCCAATCATTCCGAAATTTATCATACTATTATTTTTTTAACAGAAACAGGTGTTGCCAAATGCTGATGATCAACAACTAAAAATATTTCCGTCTGTGTTTGTTATTTATCTTTTGGAAAGAAATATAAATTCAATGTGGGATAAGCAGTTTTAATGATCACATGTTTTATGAAAGAATTTCCATTGTATTCAAAAACATCATAACCCAGATCTGCAAGAAAAGAGATGATCTTCATCGAACTTCCGACATCTATGTGTTCAAAATCTCCCACTTCGATCATGAACTTTGGTTTCGACCTTTTGATCATTTCAACAGCTCCCTGCAAAACATGCAGTTCTACAGATTCTGCATCAATTTTTATGAAAGAGGGATTCACTTCATTTAACCGGCAATAATTGTCGAGTGTGGTTGTTTGCACATTGATGTGATTGGCCACCAGGTCGATGTCGTTGAGCCTTGCCTTTTTAAAAGAATTAAAGACCATGTATTTTAATCCGTAATCATTGAATTCCATGTTGGTTTGTACAGAATATACAGCCAGGTTTTCAGCCTTGATATTTTTTTTCTGCTGTAGGTTCTTTTGCAGCAACCCGTAAGTGGAAGGGGTGGGTTCAAAACAGATCACCCTGCCTTTATCTCCCACCAAACCCGAAGCCAGCATGCTGTAATAACCGATATGTGCACCTATGTCGAGGAAAGTATCGCCTTCATTCAATGATACTATCAATGCTTTTGTATCATCAGCTTCAAAACAACCATTTATATACAGAGCAGTAGATACATTATCGGGGACAACAATATGCATTTTGTCGCCGGTAAACATGGTTGCTTCGGTAAATTTCACATTGGTTTCTTTGAGCAGCTTTTTCACTTCCTGCTTTTTAGAAAATTTTTTAATGCCCCTCAAAACCCTGTCAATTGGTTTTAAACTTACTGCATCATTCACTTTTCTGATCAATTTTTTTTTAATAACGTCCTGCATTTGAATGCTTTTTATTTGACTAAATAATCAGTTTTCTTAAAATAAGAGATCACCCAATACATTGCGGGTGCTTATTTTTTTTATAAAGTATTACGGATTTATTATTTTTTCTATCGCAGAAATAACCCTGCCTGTTGCATGCCCATCGCTGATCCCTGTTTCCTGAAAAAGAGCGTGTTGCCTGTCTTCCAACCGGAATTTATCATCACTCAAAAATCTTTCCAGTTCAAATGTAAACTCTTTATAATTATGCACAACTTTAACGCCTTTCAGATCGATCAATTTTTTTAAATGTTTAAATTCCTGTACTCTCTTTACAGATTGCCACCAGGGCAGGTCCATATCCGAATCAAACAATGTAAGGATTACCGGTTTATTATGTAAAAGAGAATCTATTGAAACGGTAGAACCGGAATTGACAGAAAGTTTGCATCCTTCCAGCAAATGAGCGAATTCAAGCATATCGTTCAGTTGCATACTCCAGTTCAGGTTACTTTCAATCATTTTTGGCCAGTCAACAGCCACCCGTTTTGACTCCAAAGCCTTCAACCTTCCAACCAGGATTGTATCCGATGCACTGTTACTTACATTTTGCGGGTGTGGCCTTACTACAAATTGTACATTACCCAGTTCGTCTTTTTCCACTTTTTTTGCCAGCCATTCAACGATATCAATTTCATGTGGGGAAAAATAGGGAGATCCCAGGGCAAAAAATAAATAAGGAATATCCGGATCAAGTCCTTTTTGTTTTAGCAGATCCTTATATATAACGGTACCGGATACATCTTTGTGCAAATCAAAATGAGGAACACCTGTATTGAATATTTTATTTTCCGGAATTTTATAATAATCTTTTAACTCCTGCTTCATGATATCGCCCCAGGAAATATAATGATCTGCCAGTTGAGGGAAATATCCCTTACAGGTAATATTATCCCAGCTCAATAAATGTATGATCGTTTTTGTTCCGGGTTTTTTATTCCCTGCAAACAGCAACCTGCTTTCGGTTAAATTTACAGGGTAGGTAGCGATCAACAATTGTGGATCCAATTCTTTCAGGATACTGTCGGCAACTTTGTCATTTAAAGAACTTTTTTCAAAAACAGAAAATAGTTTTCGTAAAAAGGGAAGGAAATTGATCAATAAATGAATGAAGTAATAGAATCTTAGTTTAAAAAGGATGGCATAGGCTTTTCTTTCGCGGGCATTATTCAGATCCCTTAAATGCTTATCCCAGAGAGCCGGATTTTTCCTGATATCTTCAAACAGGTACTTACGGATACGCATATACTCACCTGTCCATAAGGAAGACCGGGGATTATATTCAATAATATCGATGTTACTTTTCTTTGCATAATCCAGTAAATTCTGATCATGCTTATCCGGGGTGATAACCGCAACTTTAAATCCCCTTTTAAGCAGTTTTCCCAGCAAATCAGTTTGCAAAAGCATTCTTGCAGCAAACCCATGAGATATTATGTAAGCGATGTCTGCCTTTTTATTCATACCTGTTCAACGATGTATTCCTCGCAAGCCCACATAGCATCGCTGGAAGCGCCACCAATATGGGGCGTGATGATAATATTTTCTTTTTGCTGCTGTGCCAGCCATAACGGACTCTTTTTAATATCCTCCATTTCTGTACCCAACACGTCTGTAGCTACTGCTTTAATTTTCTTTGAGATCAATGCGTTTGCAATTTCCTTTTCATCCCACACATTTCCCCTGGAAGTATTGATGAGCATACATCCGTTTTTCAATTGACTGATATTCTGTGTTCCGATCATGTGATGCGTTTCTTCATTCAGATGCACATGCAGGCTGATGATATCACTGCTGTTCAATAAAATATCCAGTGAATCACATTTGTGTATGGAAGTATCAGAAACATACGGATCATAATATTGCAGATGCATATCAAATGCCTGGGCGTATTTACACAATTTCTTCCCTGTTCTTCCGAGCCCGATGATGCCCAGCATTTTATCTTTTAACTGTAATCCCCGGAAAGCATCTCTGTTCCATCCGCCGGAAAATACATGTTCATTAGCTGTTGGAATATTTTTAATCAATGCTAACAGCAATGCCCAGGTATGCTCTGCAGTTGAAGGAATGGTAGCCAGAAAATCGTTGTGTCCCCTTAAAGAAACCAGTTTGGTATTTTTTTCAGCTAATGCTTCCTGGTCAATATGATCCAGGCCTGTGGTAGCACTCACCAGATGAGTGAGAGCGGGAAATTTTGATAAAACGGTTTTATCTATTTTTTTTGCAAGCCTGACGATCAAAATTTTTACGTCATCGTAAATAATGGTTTTATTTATTTCATCCCAACTTGAAGCGTTGTAAGTATATCCTTTGTTTTCCCAGCTTTCAATAGCTTTTGAACTGTATCCGTTTGGTTCTGCATTTAATACAATCATCCCAATAAGCCTTTTTTCCAGGCAGGGATCAAAGCAGCGGCAATGATCATGTCACGGGGTTCATCAATATTGAGTAACCATTCATAAGGCATAATATAGGGAGCAGTTGGTTTTACCATCAATGAATGATGTTGTTCAAACGCTTTTCTGCGAACGAGATAAATAGAACCATTCCGGTAATAAGCAGGGGGAATATCCTGTCTTCTTGCCTGTTCAAATTCTTCCAGTACAGAAGTGAGTAATTCATTTTTTTTCCAATACATTCTTGCCGGATGAATATCATTCATGGCCACGACAGATATGACTGAATTAATATTGTCTGATGCATTCAACAAATTAATGGCAGCATCAATATCATTACCAGTACGGATAGGTGCAGTTGGTTGCAATAGCATCACAGCATCACAATCTGCCTGATCCAATATCTCTTTTACTGTATCGGCCACCGGACTGATATCGGAGGCCAGGGTTGATTCCCTGTCATGTATTTTAATTCCCGGATAACTGCGTGCAATATCTAAAATATCTCCGTCATCGCTGCTCACCCATATCTCATTAAGCGATTTGCTTTGCATGGCAGCATCAATCGTATAGGAGATCAATGGTTTTCCATCGATCAGTTGCTTGTTTTTTCCCGGAACGCCTTTAGATCCTCCCCTTGCCGGTATAATGGCAATCAGCTTCATCAATATGAAATGGTTTTATGAAACTGCAATGGCATGGAAGCCAGCAGGTCTCCGATTTGTTTTCCGGCATCCCCTCCACCGTAAACACTGGAAGGTGCTGCTTTTCCATTCTTCAGCCAGTGGTTGATGGCTTCCCTGATCTCATTCCGGTTGTACCCCGCATCCTTGATATTATTTCCGCGGTCTCTCCTGTTCTGACGGGTTCCGATATTCACAACAGGAATACCCAGATATGCACACTCACGGATTCCCACACTCGAATTACCAATCAGGCATTTTGCATTTGCCAGTAATCTCAGAAAATCTTCGCCCTCCATATTTTTGAAAAAATGCATGTGGTTGGAATGGTATTTTTCTCTAAAAGAACGGATACCTGCCGAAGTTCCATCGGCACCGGCATCTACATTTGGCCAAAACCATAAAACAGGCATATCAATATCTTTTACAGCATATAGTGTCTCATCAATATGCTTCCGGCTGTCGGCATATTCTGTGGTTACCGGGTGTTGCATTACTACTATATAGCCATCGGACAAATCAGGACCGGATCCAACACCTCCATATTTTTTATAGGGATCAAAACCCAAAGCCGGATCCCGGTTTACCATTTCCGCAAGGTCGATCGACGGGCAACCGGTATTAAAGACAAAAGCTGGGTCTTCCCCCAGTCTTAAAACACGGTCTTTGGCATTTTCAGAAGCCACAAAATGATAGTCGGCAAGTTTGGTTATACTGTGCCTGACTTTTTCATCGATATTCCCCGTAACCTCACCCCCTTGTATATGCGCTAATGGAATATTCATAAAGGAAGCCGATATAGCTGTAGCCATTGTTTCAAAACGGTCGGCAATGGTTACGATGATATCGGGTTTGATATTATCAAAAACGGTGGATAGTTCCAGGATACCAATGCCGGTTGTTTTTGCCGCAGCTGTAAGATTTTCACCTTCCAGTACATTAAAAACTCTGGCAGTTATTTCAAAACCATCTTTTTCAATATAGTTAATGGCACTGCCGTATCTGTCGAGCAAGGCCGAAGCAGCAATGACCAATTGTAATTCCAGTGCCGGGTGATCTTTAATAGCCTGTAATGCTGTTTTTACCCGGCTGTAACTTGGCCTGGCAGTTATAACAACACAAATTTTTCTTTTACTCATTAAAACTGATTTTTGACAAATTGACGCAGAGAAGAATTGATTGAAAAAATGAGCGTCTGTTCATGCCTGAACACTTTAGCGGATAGCTTACTTTATGTCATCGAACCCTAAAAATTCCTGTGCAGATTTTTTTTGTTTGAGGGTTTTTCCAATAACCCTTTTAAAATCTTTTGCATCTATTCCGTAACCTGCGGGCTTTTTTGCTTCCATATCTTCAAATTGAATTGTATGGCCAGGTTCAAGATCTTTATTTACTGCAAGTGATTTTTGAAATATTTTTTTAAGGTCATTGAATTTTTCGCTGGACTCTTTGTTCATTTTAACCCCAAGGTCTTTCTTTATTTCCACCACTGCTTTAACCAGATTTACGATTTGTTCAATCGTGAGGGATGCTTTGGCATCGGGGCCAAACATTTTTTTATCAAAAACTGCATGGAATTCCAGTATTTCCGCACCCAATGCAGCAGCAGCAATACTTACATATATATCCCCGCTGTGATCAGAAAATCCTATGGGCAATTTATAACGATCTTTTAAAACCGGTAATACATTCAAACCCCATTGTCCTGCAACAGTAGGGTAAGCGGTTGTGCATTGCAGTAAGCTTAATGAATTTCCAAAATCCTTTAAAAAATGTATCGTTTCATCCAACTCATCTAAAGAGCTCATTCCGGAAGACAAAATGATGTCCTTGCCGGTGCGTGCAATTTTTTCAAGCATGAGCAGGTTACTCACTTCCCCGCTGCCAATTTTGTATTTTTTAACCCCTAATTGTTCCAACAGATCTACCGCTTCACAACTGAAGGGGGAGGAAATAAATTCGAGGCCTTTTTCTTCGCAGTGTAATTTTAAACCTGCCCATTGTTCAGCAGTGAATTCCATGCGTTTCCAATAATCAAAACGCGTTGCATCTTCGTAACTGAATTTAACCCTGAAAGGTTCATATACGCTGCTTTCGGCATGGGCAATATGGGTTTGAAATTTAATTGCGTGAACACCTGTTCCTGCAAGTGCATCAATATAGGAATGGGCAATTCCCAAACTTCCATCGTGCGCCTGTGCTATTTCTGCAATTATAAACATTGAATATGCAAGGGGTAAATTGTCATTGAAAAAGCGTTGGGTCCTTTAAAATATTTATTTTATACGGAGAAATCTTTTCCAAAAAGGGTTCTTTTTTTCATTTTCCATATAGCCATAGCCATAACCAAAACCGTAGCCATAACCGTAGCCATATCCGGTTCCTGATCCATAACCGTATCCAACCATTTTTTTATACCCTACCCCGTTAAATACAATATTCAGATTGGGGAATGTATTTCTTTGATAATTTTCATTTATCAATTGCAGAAAACTGATGTCGGTATAATTATGTCTTACTATATACAATGTAACATCCGCAATTCCAGCAAGGATTTTTGCATCGGTAACTGATGCAACCGGAGGTGAATCAATAACAATATAGTCGAAATGCTGTTTAAGATATTCCATTAATTCACTCACACTGGGCGTACTTATTAATTCTGCAGGGTTGGGTGG
>JBBKWV010000250.1:0-32394 GCA_037969135.1 Ferruginibacter sp. | reverse complement strand
GTTTTTGCCTTCATAAAAAAATATTCCCTGATACCCTTAATGGGTGTCATTACCTGCATGTACCTGCTTACCGGTATGTCTAAAAGCAATTGGCTGTGGTTTTTTGGATGGCTTGTCTTGGGTGTTTGTATTTACTTTTTATATGGGCATAAAAAAAGTAAACTGGCTCCCAAAGAAGCTTAACCATTAATATTAATTGACTAACGGCGCAAAGTAATTTAACTTTGTGCCGTTATTTATTTATAGAAATGCAGCGAAATGAAATATGAAATTGGCGATAAGATCATAGTGCTTCTAACAGATGAAGAAGGTACCGTGGTAGATATCATGAATGATAAAATGGTAATGATTGATGTTCGTGGTGTGAAATTCCCTGCTTATATGGACCAGATAGACTTTCCATATTTTAAAATGTTCACACAAAAAAAGCCGGTAGAAAAGAAAAAGCTTTATGCGGAGAATATCAGGAAAGAAAAACCGGTTGCAAAAGAAAATACCAATGGTGGAGTGTTTTTAAATTTTATACCTGTATTTGACAAAGACATTTTTGATGATGAGGTTGTTGAAAAATTGAAAATATACCTTGTCAATCACAATGGGGAGGAATATGCTTTTCACTATAAGTTATTTTTTTCCGGAGAAAATAATTTTGATTTAAAGAATAATATCAGGGCACAAAGTGATTTTTATCTGCATGATGTAAACTTTGAAGATCTGAGTGATGGCCCAAGATTTGATTTTGAATTTTCACTGGTAAATGAAAATAAAAAGAAAGCTCCCTATTTCGAAACATCTTTAAAATTGCGGGGAAAACAACTTTTTAAAAAGATCGAAGAACTGCAGTTGAAAAATGATGCTTCTTTTTCCTATGAATTATTTCAAAATTATCCTGATAAAGTGGATGAAGAAAAGGTTGACCTGAGCAGGCTGGGCAATGCAGGATACAGGGTTTATGATGCTTCAAGATCCAGAGAAAACCTGCCGGCTGCCAGAACTGTTGTTGATCTGCATATTGAAAAGTTAACTGACAACTGGAAACATCTTTCCAATTTTGACATCTTAACAATGCAATTGAATTCTTTTGAAAAATATTATGAACTGGCGGTACTGCATCATCAGTCTGAACTCATTATTATTCATGGGGTGGGTGAAGGAAGGTTGAGAGATGACATTCACGAACGTTTACGTTTAAAGGAGGAGGTGAAATCTTTTGTAAACCAGTTTCATCATTCTTATGGATACGGGGCAACAGAGATATATTTTAAATAAGGATAAATGTGTTTTATCAATGAAATAATTCATGTCTGAAAAAGTAAAAAAGATCTTACTTCAAAGGCCGTTTTTTGATCATTCCTCCTTTCATATCTTTTACACTACTCATTACGACAAATGCATTGGGATCTATTTTTTCAATTTCCAGTTTCAGTTTACTTACTTCCAGGCGGGTAATTATCGTATAGATGATCTTCATGTCGTTATCAAATAATCTTTCGCCACTTTTGCCATAGCCACGCTCGCCTTTATAAACAGTACTTCCTCTTCCCAGTTTATCAAATATCATTTTATAGATCTTATCCGATTTCAGGGATATAATGGTAACACCTGTGTATTCTTCAATTCCTTCGATTAAAAAATCAACCGTTTTTGATGCAGATAAATACGTAAGAACAGCATACATGGCCGTTTCGATGGATATCAGCCAGGCTGCGGTGCTGAAAATAATAATGTTTACAATTAAGATTACGTCACCAATGGTAAGTCCAGATTTCCTGCTCACTGCAATTGCCAGAACTTCAGTACCATCAATTACACATCCTCCTCTGACGGCAAATCCAATTCCTGCACCCAAAAAAAATCCGCCAAAAACGGCAACCAGTAATTTGTCATTTGTCATTTCCGGAAAAGGAATGATCGCTACACACAATGCCAGGCCCAAAATACCAAAAGCTGTTTTGATAGCAAATTGCCTGCTGATAAGATTATAACCAAGCACAATGAACGGCGCATTGATTATTATTAATAACAGAGGAAGATAAATTCCGGTAAGTTCTGCGATCATCAGTGAGATTCCGGTTGCACCTCCATCTAAGAAACTGTTGGGTAATAAAAATCCTTTTAAACCAAAACCAGCAGACAATATTCCAACGGTTATCAAAAAAAAATCAATACTGAATTTTTTGATTGTTATTTTTAGGTCAAGCAATTTTCTGGCATTGCTGTATTTATTCAGCTCATTGTCAGAATATCTGATACCCATAATTGCTTTGAGAATGCTGATCCTTTTTTTCTCCATTAAATTAAAATTAGCAAAATATATTTTGAAAACAGCAAAAGCCATTACAGAAGGCTTATGTTAATTTAGTGCTGGTTACCCAGTATGCGCAATAAATCTTTTGCAGATAAAAAACCGGTAAGCTGAAATTCAATTTCATTTTTTGCATTTAGAATGCAAATGGCAGGATAGGTTATTTCATTATTGATCCTTCCCAGTTCTTCTGCAAGCTCATTGTAGCCGGTATTATACCCGGTACTGATATATTTATACAGATGATTGTTAAATAAAATATCCTTTTTTATTTCCGGGTCAAAAGAAACAAAGTAATAATCAGTATTGAGAGATTCAATTACTGAGAGATGTTTAAAACTTGTTTGTTTCATTGCAATACAATACTTGCACCATGAAGTATTCAGAAAAACAAAAAGAGGTTTTTTTTTAACTTTTTGAATACTGTCTATTTGTTCAAAATGAAACTGATTGAGTTGAGAATAAGATGTGCCGGGCACAAACAGAATGCAAACGAAAAACAGGACCATTGATATATATGCTTTGTTTAACCTCATTACCTGATATGTATTCTAAATCCAAAAAATCCCCTGATACCCTGGTTTGGTGCAAAAACATAGGAAGGGTCAAAAGTCAAAGCATAAGGATTGTCCGTAGTGGCCAATACTTTTCCATTGCTGTCATATTCCACTCTTTTATCAAAAGGATCATTTGTACGGGCTATGATAAATGGATTATTTTTGTTTGGGGTCCAGTTCAACAGATTTTTTATACCTGCATAAATTTCCATTTTTTTAAACCCCGAAAAAACAAATTGAATATTCTGTAAACTCCATGTAGGAGAGAAAGGCAATCGGGGATCCTCTTTACTTAATAGTGGTAAACGCATTGGACTGTATATATTGCCTGTGTAATCTATACCCAGATTTATTTTTTTTATTTTGTAAGAAATGGCCCAGGTTCCGGTAAACTTCTCTGTAAGGATTTGTTGTTGTCTGATTCCCTTTTCAATTGTTGAAACATCCATATAGGTAGCACCCGCAATTATTTTTAACCCGTTTCTGAAAACCATATCAATATTTGTACTGATTCCTTTGCTTTCAGCATAACCATCCAGATTATCATAAATTATTTTATTAGGGTCTGTTTCATAATCTGCAATAATTCTGTTATTGAAAAAAGTGTACCAACTGGTAAATTCCAAACCAATGAAAGTGCCATCAACAAAATATATCTTTTTAATATAATTGAGATTTGCATTGTAACTTTTTTCGGGGTTGAGCTTGTTCTTAATTTCCACATTTCTTCCACCTGTTAAGGCCGCATGATCTTCAGTAAAAAGGTTCACAACTCTGAATCCAGTGCCAGCGTTGAAGCGTATGATATTTTTTTCATTGATGTTCCACTTATATGCGAACCTGGGTGTAAAAATATTCCCATGTACAGAATTAAAATCATACCGGAACCCAAATAGCATTTTATGTTGCCCAGACAAAGCAATTTCATCCTGCATAAAAGCGCCGGGAAGCCAGATCTGATCGGGAACGTTTTTAATCCCAAAACTGTCGATAGATGCAGTGGCGGCTGTATTGTCATCATAGTTTGTATAACGCAAAGCAATACCTGCAAGCAGATCATGTTTTTTTAAAGACTTATCCCATGTAAGTTGCGTAAATGCAATTTTTTGTTTTGCAAGGTAAGAAGTTGTACCATACCTGCTATCCTGATCATGATTGTTATAAGACATGGATAAGAAAAGCTTTTCTCTGACCGGTAACTGATAACTACTCAATAATTCAAACCGCTTTGTATAAATACTTTCACCATAAACACTATCACCTCCTCTGAATGTAGTGTTCCAGTTGGTTTCACCACCCCATCTGTCTTCATAAAAGTATCTGAATGCAAAGCTAAACAACCTGCTGTCTTTCCGGATAAAACTCCATTTTTGAAATAGAGAAATACGGTCCTGCAAGGCTATATCTGTAAAATGATCCTTATTATTATCAACAATATTTCCAAACCTGAAATAATTAATTCCAGTTATAGCTGAAGCTTTTTTCCCTGCATGCAATTTAAAACCAAGGTCTGCATTAAATTCATTCCAGCTGGTGGAAAAAATATCAGCAGAAAATAAAGCCGCATTCCCGTTCTTTTTGGTAATAATATTTATCAGGCCACCAACTGCTTCACTGCCATACAAGGATGATGCAGGGCCTTTTACAATTTCAATTCTTTCGACCAGGCTATTGGGGATTCCCGACAAACCATAAACAGTTGAAAGGCTGCTCACAATGGGCATGCCATCAATCATGACCATTGTATAGGGGCCTTCAAGGCCATTTATATGGATATCGCCTGTATTACAAATATTGCAATTTAATTGTGGCCTGACACCATTTACGTTTTGTAAAGCTTCAAATATCGATGAGGTCGGATTCTTTTTAAAATAAGCAGGACTGTAAACTTCTACTGGAACCGGGCTTTCTATTCTGCTTACTTCCTTCATTGTACCTGTAATAACTACTTCATCCATTTTATTTTGCATTAGTTCAAGTTCAATCAATAATTGCTTCTGCTGTTTTTCAGTTACAACAATATTTACAGATTTACTTTTGTATCCCAACATGGATATTTTCAAATCATATTTACCTGCAGCTATGTTTTTAAGGATGAAATGTCCATTGCTATCAGAAACAACACCTGTATTCATGTGATTCAGCTTGATACTTGCTGCTTCCAGACCAATATTATTACTGAATACCTTTCCTGTGATATTGAATGTTTGTCCGAAACTGCATAATTTACAAAGACAAATCAATATGGTAATAATGTACTTTTTATGTATAAACATGCTTGATACTCGTTTGAGTAGCAAAAGTATATTAGTTAGACGAGTCTAACTAATATGTATCACAATTTATTTTATCTTTATGCTATGCTCACAGTAACAGAAGAAAATTACCTGAAAGCCTTGTTTCAATTGACTGTTGAAAGGACCAATAAGAAAGATGCAGGAACGAATGAACTGGCTGCACATCTCAGTATTAAACCTGCTACGGCCAATGATATGCTTAAAAAGCTAAAGGAAAAAAAAATGATTGATTATGAAAAATATGGTAAGTCAAGTTTAACAAAAGAGGGCAGGAAAAAAGCAATAGAAGTGATCAGAAAACACCGTTTATGGGAGACATTTTTATTTGAGAAACTGGAATTTAGCTGGGATGAAGTGCATGAAGTGGCCGAACAACTGGAACATATTAGAAGTGCAAAGTTGGTAGATAAACTCGATAGATTTTTAAATTTCCCCGCTTTTGACCCGCATGGAGATTCTATTCCGGATAAGAAGGGGGAGATGAAACTGTTGTCTAAAAAAACACTGGATGAAGAAGAAATTGGCCATCAATGTACCATGATCGCTGTAAAAGACAATACTGCTGCATTTCTGCAATATGTAGACAGGGTAGGGCTGGGGATCAATAAAAAAATTAAAGTAATTGATAAACAAACCTACGACGATCTGATTGAAATTGAAGTCAACGGCGAACGTTCAAGTGTGAGTCCGAAATTTGCTTCCAATATTGTAATTGTTTGTGAGGAATGTGCACAAAAAAAAGTCCGGGTAAAAAAACTATGACAGCGGAATATATTTAGCTGATCTTTTTTATAACCTTTTCCACTCTTTTTATTTTTGTTTCCTTTTCTATATCGGGTATCCTTTTGCGAAGTGTACGTATAAATTGTTGTTTATTCTGATCATCAATAATGCTAATCGCATTTTCTGCATACATCGGAACCTGATTTGGCGGGCAATTTTCAAGCAATTCAATAAACAGTATAAAAGCATTTAAAGAGAATTTCTTTAACCTGCAAAGTTTGAGCAGGATACCAACTGCATGGTCTTTTGTTATAACAGAACCTTTTTCAGCGGCCAGCATAATGAAAGGAAGATGATCATGTATTGACTTGGGATCTTCAATTGTAAGTGCATCCAGCGCATGCATGGCACCCCAGACCATTCTGTTGTCTTTAGATTGAAGTAGATCGATAATTATGTTGGAAAAAGGTTTTATCAATGAAGGATCACGTTCAGCAATTTCATATAAAACTTTAATACTATCGAAACGGATATCCTTGCTTTTATGCTGAAGCAGGTTTATCAACTCTTTTACAGCAATAGTATCTTTTTTTAAAGTGATTTTTTCCGCCAGTTCAATATTTGGAATTTCATCTCTCCTGTTAAGTGTTGTTGCCAGTATAGTAAGAACAGAAATACTTTTAGACATGATCTTAACTCGATTTATTTAATTCGAAGGTTCATCTTTTTCTTGTTCAGCATTTTCAACATCTGATTTTTCTTCATTCTTCCTAAGCAATAATCCTCCCATCATAACAAAAGCGGTCAAAATTATAACCTGAATGATGAGTGATTTATTCACAAAGCCTATTTTCATTTCCGGAATAATTGAAATAAATAACAGGATATTGATCAATCCCCTGGGAGCCACAAACAACAAAGGTGATAAAGGGAACCTGAATATTTTTACTACGATGGCTCTGATTAAAAATATTCCTGCAACAATTACCAATGCCCATTTAAAAGTTTCCGGATTAATTATTTCTGAGGTTGTCATTAAAAAACCAAATAATAGAAAAAAAACGGATCTGACAATGAAAGTAGCTTCAGTTATCAGGTCTTTGAATTTATGAATTTCAAGATTTAGTTCATCTGGCTTTAATTTCTGGATCCATTTAAAACGTTTCAGTTCATCCAGATTGCCAAGGAAAAGTCCGAGTAATAAAATAAAAAGCAAAGCAGGCAAATGATATATTTTCGATATTTCATAAACCAGGATGATCAAAATTACAATTGGTGCAAACTTAATTTCATGATCAATTTTACTTAATAACAGGGAAAGTCCCATGGTTGCCAGGAAAGAAATACCGGCCATGATCAGCAACTCGATTCCAAAACCGGCAAAGGAAATCGCTGAAATGGTGGCATTATAAACAACAAAATTGAAAAACAGGATTCCGATAATGTCGGAAAAACTGCTTTCGTATATCACAAATTCCTTGGTTGCCTTAGCCTGATCCCTTACACTTGGGATAGCAATAGAACTGCTGATTACAGAAAATGGGATGGCATTTATTAAAGCATCTTTAAAAATGGCACCACTGATATATTGAAATAAAAAGGCGATCAAAAAGGACAATAAAAAAATGGGTATGAATGCAATAGCAAAGGATTTTTTAATCATCGGAATTTTCGACCGGTTGAATTCGAGTCCCAACGCCCCTTCTAAAACGATCAATATAAGGCCAAGTGTACCGAGAATAGGCAACAGATTTGAGAGATTGGGAATATATATATCCATTAATTCGGATCCCTGGCGGACAATCCAACCCAGGAATAAAAGCAGGATCACTGCCGGAATTTTTGTTCTGGACGATGACAGTTCAAATGTATATGCAATCAATAATAATACACATATAGTAATGATAATTGCAGTATTCATAACTTAAAGATATGTAGCCGGGTTTTTACTGATAATATTTGGTTCTAATTGCATGTCAAGCAAATTAAAGCTATTTTTGTTATTCTATCAGCCGGCCATCGTTCTTTTATTGATTTAGGAGAAAGGAAAGTCCGGACAGCAAAGGGCAACACACCGGCTAACAGCCGGCTTCAAAGTTAGTGATGGTTCACCATTGCATACAATTTGAAAGAGAAAGTGCCACAGAAAATAACTATCCCAGTAAAACGGGAAAAAGGTGAAAACGTGAGGTAAGAGCTCACGGTAACGGTTGGCAACAATCATTACGGGTAAACCTTGTGTGCTGTAATGCCACGTATATCAGCGTTTGAAGGCGGCCCGCCTGAATTTCGGCTTTGCCGTTTGCGCTGAAGGGTAGGCAGCAAGATTGTGTTAGTAATAACACAGCCAGATAAATGATGGTCGTTCCGGTGCAAACCGGGATTACAGAATCCGGCTTATGGCTGATAGAATTTTTACAATATCCTTTTTGTTTTTAGCAGGTCAGGGACTAAGTATTACATGATAAATTCAGAAAAAATTCTTTTTTTAATCTCCGGCCAATCATCACTGATAAAACTAAAATAAACAGTATCCCTTACAGATCCGTTTTCGGTTATCTGCTGTTTTCTTAAGGTACCTTCTTTTATTGCCCCGATTTTCAACATCGCACCCTTGGACTTTACATTGAGAAAACTTGTTTTTAATTCAATTCTGTTGAGAAATAGTTCTTCAAATCCAAAATGCAGCAACAAAAATTTACAGGCTTTATTTATTCCCGTTCGTTGTAAGGATGGCTGGTACCATGTCCACCCAATTTCCATTCTTTTATTCGGGAATGAAATATTACCATAACGGGTACAACCTGCATACTTTTGTGCCTGTTTATCATATATGGCAAAAGGGTAGGCGTTTCCCTTATTTTTTTCATCCAATGCATGGTTAAAATAACGTCTGAAATCTGCTTCATTTTCCACTACTGCACTGGCAAATTCCCAAATCTCTTTTTCCATTGCAATAGGAAGCAATAAACTGAAATGATCTTCCGTTAACGGCTCCATTCTTGCACGCTCATTTTCAAGCACAAATTCCTGTTCGCAAAAATTTTCTGTATTTATTTTCATGCTGTAAATCTACTTTATCAATGGTTTTCTTTTTTGATCAAGGCCGCAACTATTTTATCAATGGGCAGTGTCACCGATTCAGGACTAAATGCTTCCCATTCAATAAAACGGAATGTTTCTGCTTCTCCGGTTTTTTCAGCCTTTTTTAAATGAAGCGTATTAAAATCAAATGGTTTTGTCGAAATAGGAATTTTAATTTCCTCTAAAGCCTTTACATAATAATAAATTGAAATTATCTGATGCTCAGCATTGAAAGCACTTTGCTGGAAAAAATCTGTTGTATAAAGATGTTTGATGACATCGATCTTCAGATTCATTTCTTCGCTGTATTCTCTTTTAAGGCAATCGATCGTTCCTTCCCCTTTTTCCAATCCACCACCACAAAATTTTGTATAATATTTCCCCCGGATAATTTCATCACTAACAAGAACCTGTTTCAACTCATTTATTAAAATCCCATAAACACGGATATTGAACATGCTGTTTTATCTTTTTGTTCTGCGGATATAATTAAACATAACAAAAGCCAGAATTACAAATGACAGAATTACCGGAAGCCAGAATGCATAGGGAGAATTTTGATAGGGCAATGGTACATTCATGCCGTAAATACTGGCTATCAAAACGGGGATACTCAGAAAGATGGTGATTGTACTCAGTCTTTTCAATACTTCATTCTGGTTGTTACTGATGATACTTGCAAAAGCATCGAGCGTACTGCTCAGGATATTCGTATAGGTGTTTGCCGTTTCAAGTGCCTGTGATGTTTCAATGACAAGGTCATCCAGAAAATCTTTTTCATCATCATCCAGCCTGAGAAAATTCGTTCTGGCAAGTTTCATCATCAGCAGTTCATTGCTGCGCAATGCGGTTAGAAAATATACCAGGCTTTTTTGTATACGCATCAGTTGTAGCAATTCTTCATTACGGATAGAATCATATAGTTTTTGTTCCAGCATATTCCTTTGCTGGTTGATCTCTTTCAGGTGGTTCTGGAAAGTCATTGTTATTTTTTCGAAAATTTTCAAAACCATCATGTTGGCTTTGTCAGGTTGCCGGTTTTCAAAACTGTTCAGGAATTTTTTGATGGCTTCATTTTCAAATGAATTAACCGTAACAATTTGAGAGCCTGTAAGTATTATACATATTGGAATAGTTATATAAAAAGCATCACTGTCATTGAAAGAGTTGTTTTCTGTTGGTGTTTTAATTACTATCAACCTTACATTATTTTCCATTTCATACCTGCTGCGTTCATCAATATCCAATGAATCTTTTAAAAAATCAAGAGGGATGGATAATGCAGTGCTTAATTCGGAAAATTCTTCCTGCCGAAGGGGTGGCAGTACATTTACCCAGGTTGCCGGGTCAGGACTATTCACTTCCGTCTTTTGGTGTGAGATTAATTTAAAATATTGAATCATGGCAGTTAGTTTATTTCTATTTCTCCTGTATATACAAATTCTGCCGGACCGCAGAGCCATATATTCTCAAATTGCTGATCATTTAATTTTGTAAATTCAACACTCAGGTTACCGCCGGGCGTTTCAATATTTACCTGGTTAAATCCAAGTGGGTTGTGAGCAGATACTAGTGCAGCTGCTGTAACTCCTGTTCCACAACTCAGGGTTTCATCTTCTACGCCCCGCTCATAGGTACGTACAAAAATGGAATCCTCTCCTGTACTTTCTACAAAATTCACATTGACGCCATCCTGTAAATATTTCTTACTGTATCTGATCTCTTTACCTGTTTCAATTACGTCAACATTCATGATATCATTGGCAAATTTTACGATATGTGGTGAACCGGTATCCAAAAATATATAAGATGAATGTTCTTCCACTGTATTCACGTCATTCATCTTTAACCTGACCAGATTATGCATGTCAATTTCAGCTTCATGAGCACCATCGGATGCCCAGAAACGATACGTATACTGGTGCCTACCCATGTTTGCCACATACCTGATCATACATCTTCCACCGTTGCCGCACATGGAACCGGGTAAGCCATCTGCATTGAAATAAACCATTTCAAAATCATATCCGGTTTTGATATTCAGCAGCATCAGGCCATCGCTGCCGATCCCAAATCTCCGATTACATAACTGGTGAATCTGCTTTGTATTTAAATTACTGAATTCACCGTTTCGATTATCGAGAATAATGAAATCATTTCCTGTTCCCTGGTATTTATCGAATTTTATTTTCATCAGATTGTTGCTGAAATGGTTTCCAGCGTTTTAATGATTAATTTTTCAACTGCCGCATTGCCATCTTTACTGAATTCTTTGCTGATCCTGTTTGCAACAACAGCACTCAGTGATAAACAATGATGGTTAAGGATCTTTCCCATGCCATATATAGCAGAGGTTTCCATTTCGAAATTGCTTATCCGGTGCTGACCGAAATTAAATGAAGTGAGAAAGTCGATCAATTGAGGATGTTTCAGTCCCATTCTCAACACACGGCCCTGAGGGCCGTAAAACCCCGGACAGGTTACCGTGATTCCCTGGTAAAACCCTGTTACAAATTCTTTTAATAAGGAAACACTGGCTCCGTTGATATAGGGTTCTGAAATACCCTGATGCATTTGTGTGTGCGTATTAAAGGCATGTAAAATCTGCTTCTCCTCTTCATTACTGTTATAGAGATAAAAATTAAGCAGGTTATCCAGTCCCAGACCGTGAGTGCTGGCAATGAAACTATCAACAGCGAATTCCTCCTGCAATGAACCACAGGTGCCAACACGTATGATGTTTAAAGACCTGAGGTCTTCTTTTACCGTCCTTGTTTCAAAATCAATATTAACGAGGGCATCCAGTTCATTAAAAACGATATCAATATTATCCGGGCCGATACCAGTACTGGTTACACTGATCCTTTTTTTTCCAAGATAACCGGTATGTGTTACAAACTCGCGGTGTTGGTTCTTAAATTCAATGCTGTCAAAATGTTTGCTAACTTCCTTTACACGATCGGGGTCACCAACGGTGATGATGGTTTCAGCAATTTCTTCGGGCCGGCAGTTTATATGGTAAATGGCCCCTCGGTCGTTAATGATCAATTCAGATGCAGCAATGATGTTCATTGTAAATACTTTTAGTGAAATATTAAAATTGCTTTTGCAATTTTAAATTATGGATAAAAATACCCTATTTTTGCAACACTGAAAATGAACGGTTATAAAAAGTTTATTATTAGTAAAAAGGTCCTTTGGCCGAGTGGCTAGGCAAAGCTCTGCAAAAGCTTCTACAGCGGTTCGAATCCGCTAGGGACCTCAAACTGATCGCCCCGGTAAACAAACCGGGGCGATCTTATTGGGAAGATTATGCTAATTAAAATCATTCATTGGGTTGGTATTGTATCCATTATTTCTTTAATAGTGGTATGCTTTATTCCCTGGACACATTATAACAGTATCAATGAAACATTTACCGGGTTTCATGTAAACAGATTTACAACAGGTAATTATTATGGTAAAGCGGGAATCCCTATCACCGTGTTTGCATCAGTTATCCTGCTCTTAATGCTGGTTCCCAAAACCTGGGCAAAACGGATAAATCTTTTTGTTGCAGCAGTTTTATTTGCATACGCGATCCGCACTTATATCATTTTTGGCAGTGCATTATTTGAAGGTGAAGTGGTAAAACTTCCGGGTATTTACCTCGTAGTTGTTTTATCCTTTATCATACTTGTTTCTACTTTGTTTCCAAAGGTTGAAATAGGGAAAACGGATGAAAACTAAAGAAATCATTTCAATTTTAATAATACTTTTGTTTCCCGGTTTTCTATGATCGGGGAATTATTTTTTCACTTCTTTAGCCCATGCATCCTTCAACGTTACTGTACGGTTAAATACCAGTTTCTCAGGGCTGCTCTCTTTATCAAAGCAAAAATATCCTTTTCGTATAAACTGAAACCGGTCATTTTTTCCGGCATTTTGTAATGAGGGTTCTACAAATGCATTTTGAATAATATGCAATGAATCCGGATTGATCAGTTCCTTAAAATCTGCTTCTGCTGCAGCCGGATTTTCAACTTTGAATAAACGGTCGTATAATCTTACTTCCGCTTTCACTGCATGTGCAGCACTAACCCAGTGTATGGTTCCTTTTACGCTTATACCGCTGCTGTCTTGTCCGCTTTTACTTTCTGGGATATAGGAGCATTGGATCTCTGTAACTTTTCCAGCTGCATCTTTTGAAAAACCATCGCATTTAATAATATAGGCATTTTTCAAACGAACCATCGCACCCGGTGCCAACCGAAACCATTTTTTTGCCGGCTCTTCCATAAAATCTTCCTGCTCAATCCAAAGTGTTTTACTAAAAGGGATCTTTCTAACTCCCATAGATTCCTCCGGGCCATTTTCAGCTACCATTTCTTCGGTTTTTTCATCTGTATAATTTGTAATGACCAGCTTAAGCGGTTCAAGTACGGCCATAACCCTGTTGGCTATTTTATTCAGGTCTTCCCTAATACAAAATTCCAATAAACTCAGGTCAATAAAGTTTTCCCTTCGTGCAACTCCTATTTTATCGCAGAATACCCGGATACTTTCCGGCGTATAACCTTTTCGCCTGAAGCCACTCAAAGTTGGCATACGCGGATCATCCCAGCCCGAAACAAATCCTTCATTAACCAGTTGTAATAATTTTCGTTTACTCATTACTGTATAAGTCATATTCAGCCGGGCAAATTCAAACTGATGTGAAGGGAATATTTCCAGTTTTTCAATAAACCAGTCATATAACGGGCGATGGGGAATGAATTCCAATGTACAAATACTGTGGGTAATATTCTCTATACTGTCACTTTGGCCATGGGCAAAATCATACATGGGATATATGCACCATTCTGCTCCCGTTCGGTGATGATCGGCGTGTTTAATCCGGTACATAATGGGATCCCTCAATAACATATTGGTAGAAGCCATATCGATTTTTGCACGCAAAACTTTTTCGCCGTCCTTATATTTTCCTGCTTTCATTTCAGAAAATAATTGCAGGTTTTCGTCTGTCGTTCTGCTGCGGTATTGGTTGTTCTTACCGGGTTCAGTCGGACTGCCTTTTAAAGTTGCAATTTCTTCGGATGTACTGTCATCTACATAGGCAAGATCCAGATGGATAAGTTTAATTGCAAATTCATACAATGTCTGAAAATAATCAGAAGCATATAATTCGTTTTCCCATTCAAACCCCAGCCAGCGGATATCTTCTTTGATGCTATCTACATATTCTGTTTCTTCTGTTACCGGATTGGTATCATCAAACCGGAGGTTTGTCTTACCCCCATATTTGGCCGCCAGTCCGAAATTCACACAGATCGCTTTGGCATGACCGATATGCAGGTATCCATTGGGTTCCGGAGGGAAACGGGTAAGGATGGCCTTATATTTTCCTACAGCCAGGTCGGATTCAATAATTTCTTCTAAAAAATGTAAACTCTTTTCTTCACTCATATAAAATATTAATGTGCAAATTTACGGATTCAATGTTCAATTTTTTACGTAAAAAAGCCTGCGCTTTTCAACACAGGCTTTTTTAATATTATAAAAGGGATTTAATCTTCTCTCCCCATTTTTTTAAGATAAACTGCGTGTGAAACAATCGCATGCCTCATTTTTCTGTATTCAATATATTTTACATTGAATTCTTCACAGGTATTTTTTATGATCTTGCTGATGGCAGGATAATGTACGTGTGATATTTTTGGAAACAGGTGGTGTTCGATCTGGAAATTCAATCCACCAACCAACCAGGAGATCAACCTGTTTTTTGTGGCAAAATTTGCAGTGGTTTCAATCTGGTGAATTGCCCACTCATTTTCAATTCTGTTAGTATCTTCTACTGGAATAGGGAAGGAAGTATGCTCTACCGTATGTGCCAGTTGAAAGACAATACTTAAGATAAATCCGGCAAACATGGATAAAGTAAGGAACCCGATCAGCCAGGGAAGAAATCCAACCATATAAATGGGTAATGCGATCATCATAAATGCGTAACCAATTTTAGCTATCCAAAAAGCGAAATGCTCAAATGCACTCATTTTTTTAATAGGAACAGTTCCCACTTTTTGTTTAAAATATTTCCGGTAATCTGATTCAAATACCCACACCAGCAGCAATAAAGTATACAGAAACCATACATAAATATGCTGAAACCTGTGGATGAAATATTTCTTTTGTGTTGAACACATTCTCAGTAATGGTTTGATTTCTATATCATCATCAATACCGTCAATATTTGTATATGTATGGTGAATGATATTGTGTTTGTTGTTCCACATGATCCCGCTGGCTCCCAAAGCATTCACGGAGAATCCTGCAATCTTGTTCCAGAATTTGCTGTTACTGAAACTGCCGTGGCCACCATCATGCATAACATTAAAACCAATAGCTGCAGTGAGCCCGCCCATTACCAGGCATTCAAGAATGGCGATCCAGTAGGCAGGTGTGTAAAATACCACATGCACATACAGGGCTACATAACATACCCAAAACAAAACTGCTTTGAAATATAAACTGAAATTGCCTGTTGGTAATTTCTTGGATTCGGAAAAATAATTGTTTACTCTGCGCTTTAATTCCTGGTGAAAATTAGAGCCCTGTACATTTAAAAATTTAGGTGTTGCCATGATATTGATATTAAGTATTTTCTTTGATCAGTGCATCCAGATTCCGGATACCGATTGTTTTATTTGTTTTATATCCTTCTGCATATTTTACCCCGATCATTTTGCCAAACATTTTGTACCGGTAAATGACACTGTCTAAAAAATCCGGAGTTGAAATATATGTTTCCGGTTCATTCAGATCTGGATTGTAAAACTGGGTTTTATATGCTTTAATTGCTTCCAGTTTTCTTTCAAATACCGATGTGATATCTAATACAAAATCCGGTTTAATAAATCTGTCCTGTATATAATGCAATACATATTTTGGTCTCCATGCATCCTGATTAATACCATTATATGATGTTTCAATTTTTATAAGTCCGGATAAAAATGCGGCATCTGAAACTAGGGCAGCACTTTTGCCATGATCGGGATGCCTGTCTTCAGTAGCATTACATAAAACTATTTCGGGCCTGTATTTTCTGATAGCCTGGATAACTTTACGTTGATGGATTTCATCATTCTGAAAAAATCCATCTGCCATTTGTAAATTTTCCCTGACATCAACCCCTAAAATAATGGCTGCATCTGCTGCTTCCTGATATCTTTTTTCTACTGATCCTCTTGTGCCAAGTTCACCTTCTGTAAGGTCGATTATACCGGTTTTCTTTCCATTATTTTTTTCTACCATCAATGTCCCCGAGCAACTTAATTCCACATCATCCGGGTGAACAGCAAAAGCCAGTACATCTAACTTCATAAAAAGAATGAAAATTTGACTGCAAAGATACATTTAAAAAGGCATATTACTGGGAAGGGCCGGATGCAAACTATTCAGGTTTCAGAAATAATGTGGATAAGGTTAAAAGCCAGTCTGGGTATTACATCACTTCAAATTTTCTAATGTCTTTATAACCATACATTCTTTGTACTTCTTTAACTAATTGTTCCACTACTGCATCTTCATTTTCGGCATGATAAGGTTGCTTTAAATTACTGTTAAAGAAAAAAGCGACCGTCTGGTAAAAACGGGCTGTAAATCCTCCTTTATATTCTTTGATGATATCGTAGCAGTTATTCCCGGTTTCCCTGTTGATAAGTTTCATCAACACTTTGCCCTGGTATACGGAGAGATTTGTCAGGGGATCAGTAAATTCCTTTTTCAGTGCTGATTCTTTCGATTGAATGTATTTTTTTTTGTCAGATTTGTCATGTAGAAAAATAAGTTTATCATTCATTTCATTCATAACCAGACCGGCTCTTCTGGCATAAGGATAGGTTACATATACGGCATTTCGTAAACGATTATAAGCGGCTGCAGCTGTCCGTTGTGCTGCAGTTAGTTTTGAATAAAAATACAGATTGGATAAAGTTCTTAACTCAATAGTATCACCATTATACACGATGGCCTCATGCACAAGCGTATCATTTAACCCCGATGGCAACTGGGCAAACGTATCAGTTTGTGCAAAAAATACCACAATCAGTATAAATACAATTTTTTTCAACCGTTTTATTTTTGTCTTCAAAAAAGCTTTGTAAATGTAAACGCTTCCAATCATATATTAATACGTACAAATACCTAAAATATCCTTAAAAATATTTTGAATCGCATGCATAATGACTGTTTCAGTAAGATAATTGCTGCTTATCCAAATAGTAGAGATTGAATGTAAATTATTCATTATGTTTTATCAGTTAGCCAGCAGGAACATATAAAACAAAGTAACCATTGTAAAAATCAATACAAGAGCGGCCTGTATAGAATTAAATCCGGCTCTTTTGATCATACTCATCATCAGACCGGTGGCCATGATAATAAGCCCAAGCCAGACAAAGTTGATATAGGGGAATATATATGATTTTACTGTTACAAAATCGATCATCTTATCCGTTTCCTTTATCCCCAATTTAATTTTATTATGATCTGCCACACCCATAAACCGCAGAAAAAGATTTTGGGCATAAAGGGTATCATCCCTGTGTATAATACCAAAATCATCTACCAGCAGAAGAGGCATTGCCTTGTACTGCATACTGTCTTTGCTATATAAAGTGATGTCTGCCATCAGCGCTACATCAGATTGTGTATACTGATAACGTTCATTTACCGGGTTTTTGATCACATTATTCAATACCAGAAAACCGTTACTGTAAAATGAAGTGTCGCCAATGTTTAATTCCACTTGCGTAAAAGTTGTAGTGTCTTCATTTTTCTGATCACTTAAAGCATAAGAGATATAGGTAAAAATATCTTTTGTGAGGTAAGATTTTGTATCCGGATTACTGCTCATGTTGTTATCCTTCATCATGTACACATCCGGATTTAGTGTAAATTTTTCTTTGATCTTTTTTGTAACAGGATCTTTGGACACAAACGCCAGTTCATAGAATTTCCTTCCTGATTCATGACCTGCAGAATCTTTTAAATATGTGACCTCGTAATTTGCCATCCGTGTTGGGATATGACGGAGAAGTGTAAGGTTTTCCCTTGGATCATCATCCTGTTTAGTCATCGGATCCTTGCCTGCAGGGAGGTTGATGCCGTTAGCCATACTGCTGCTGATCACTTCTTTATTGCTTGAAGATATCAGGATGCCAACCAGCATCAATGCAAAACCTGCATGGGCAACAGCTGCACCGGAATTTTTCAGACTGCCTTTTAATCCTGTCCAGATATAAAACGCATTTGCAATGAAGGAATAAATGGTTGCGAATAAAGCAACATAAATAGCTCCTAAAAAACCGGCACCATGTTTATAAAAAGTTATGGGATAAAAAACAGCAAGTAAAGCTGTTATCACAGAAGCGATCAGCGTGGGGAATGCAATTTTCTTCAGCAGGTAAGCATTGGGGGTATGCTTATATTTCAAATATTGCGATACAGCTGTAAGCAAACCGATAATGATGGCAACCAATACAACCACTTTGTTATAAGAAAATTCTGCTTCTTCCGGAGCAGCTATCCTGGTACCAAAAATTTTATTGTAAACCGGCAGGGAGGTTTTTGCGATGATGAAAAGTGCTGTCAGGAAAAATACCAATGATCCGATAAACATCCAGAACTCCCTGGAACTTGTTTGTTCTTCTTTATGAATTGCCGGTATTTTTTTTAAATTCCAGAAATAAAGAAAGAGCATGGGGGCTGTAAATGCAAGTACAAATGTACCGATCATGATATTGATCGCTTTACCGGCTTCAGTAAAAGCATGTACGGATGTATCTCCCAATATTCCAGTACGGGTTAGAAAAGTAGAATATAAAATAAATACAAAACAGAGAATGGAAAATAAATAACTGGCTCTCAGTGAATGTCCGGTTGCTTTATAAATCACCATAGTATGCAATCCTGCAATTAATATTAACCAGGGAACCAGACTCGCATTTTCCACCGGATCCCAGGCCCAGTAGCCACCAAAGCTGAGTGATTCATATGCCCATTTTCCTCCCATCATGATACCTACTCCCAATATGCAGGCACTGAATAATGCCCAGGGCAGTACTGGTTTAACCCAATCGCCATAGCGTTTTGTTTGTATTCCGGCATAGGCATAAGCAAATGGAATAATGGTGGATGCGAAGCCTAAAAATAATATAGGAGGATGTATGACCATCCAGTAATTGCGTAAGAGGATATTCAAACCCATCCCATCTTTAATAAAGGAAAGATAATTGGCCTGACCGAAAATAGGAGCAACAATTTCATTACGGGTAAGTGTAAACGGACTGTTGCCGATCCTTACGTCTCCGATATAAATACCCAGGATCATCATCAGTAAAAAGAATTGGGCAAAACTGACAACTGTCATGACCGGAGCTTCCCATTCTTTGCTTTTAAATATAATGATCGATCCCAATACACTATGCCAGATCGTCCACAATAAAAAACTTCCTTCCTGTCCTTCCCATATACAGGCAAGCAGGTATTTATATTCCAGTTCTTTAGATACATGCTTATAGGCATACATGTATTCGTAATAGTGATTAAAACAGATGTAAAAAATGACAGAAAAAATAATCAGTACACTGATCACCTGAATAAAAAATGAAGATCGGGCAAGTTTAAGCCAGTTGTTTTTTAATACAGGATCAGACTGACGCGAAGCATTAAAATAGGAGATAGTTGCTATTATGGAAAAAATAAATCCAAGTATTACAAAAAAATGTCCCCATTGTCCCGGGAGTAAATGTTCGCCCTCAAATTTCATCGATGTGGTTTAGAATTTTTAAAACTTAATAAGCACTGGTTTGTTCAGTCATACTTTTTTCCAGTTGCTTTTTATCGTCTTTGTATTTACTCGGACACTTCAATAAGATGTCTTTACATTCGAAATGGTCTTTTTGCATTTTTCCTTTCATTACTATGCGTTCACTTTTTTCCAGGTCGGTTGGTTTGCTGTTGTGATAAACGACTTTGGTTTTTCCGCCCAGACTGTCAACTGCATAAAAAGCAAGGTAGTTGGGATTGTTGATCGGATCGTATTCAATTGGCTGGGTTAAATCCAGTTTAGCTATCAGGTGAACAAATTTTCCTTCTTTTTGTTTGGCTGAACTGATGGTATCATAGGTAGAAAAATCTACGGAATATGCCAATAGTCCAACAATCAATGCTGAAATACCTATTAAAATAATGATATGTGTTTTTTTCATAACCCTGTATTAATTTATTTTAATTGGAATTAATTCTGACTTATTAAGTGAGATTGCTGTAAAAATTACTTTTGCACTCAAAATTGTTCCAAATTTCAATTTCCCTGCAAAGTTAACTCAAATCAGGTTTGGATTGGTTATTGATCTATGATTTTTATCAACTTATAAAAAGACTTACATCACTTATATTTGCAGCGAATTTTAATTAAATAACATGACCGATCTTTCTAATTTTGATCCCAGTTCAGTAGCAAACCCCAACAATAACATATTCGGTTTACCTTTTTCTGAAGAGGATGCAAGGTTGATCATTATCCCCATACCCTGGGAGGTAACTGTTAGCTACAATGCAGGTACAGCAAGAGCTCCGGATCATATTTTTACTGCCAGCCTGCAGGTTGACCTCTTTGACCCGGATTTTAAAGATGCCTGGAGACAGGGAATATTTATGCGGGAATGCAATAAAAAGATCCTCACCAAAAGTGATTATCTGAGAAAAGAAGCTGAATTATATATCAATTATATTTCTCAGGGAGAGGTTGTAGCAGATAATAAGTTTATGTGTAAAACACTGAAAGAAATAAATGAAGGAAGCCTGTTCTTAAATGATTGGGTATATCAACAAACAAAAGATCTGTTGGATAATGGAAAATTGGTTGCCTTACTTGGAGGCGATCATAGTACCCCACTTGGTTATTTTAAAGCAATTGCGGATAAGTATGCAGATTTCGGCATTTTGCAAATTGATGCACATTGCGACTTGAGAGATACTTACGAAGGGTTTAATTATTCACATGCATCCATCATGTATAACGCTATAAATCAAATTCCTGCTTTGAAAAAACTGGTGCAGGTTGGTATCCGTGATTTTTGTGAAGAAGAACTGGATTGTATAACAAACAGCAACGGTAGAATAGTTACTTTTTTTGATAAGCATATCAAAGAAAGACAGTATGAAGGGGATACCTGGAAGAATATTGTTGATGAAATAATTGCGCATTTACCGCAAAATGTATTTTTAAGTTTTGATATTGATGGTTTAGATCCAAAACTTTGTCCGCATACCGGAACGCCTGTTCAGGGTGGTTTTGAGACTGAACAAATATTTTACCTCTTAAAAAAACTTACTCAAAGCGGTCGTAAAATTATAGGGTTCGATCTGAATGAAGTAGGGGTGAGCCATGATGAGTGGGATGAAAATGTAGGTGCAAGGGTGTTATATAAATTATGTAATCTTTTATTGACATCTAATAATTAATGATAAAGGAATTCAGGATATTATTGCCAAATGAAAAGGCAAAGACTTACCGGATCATCACTTTCCTGATATTATTCATTAATAGCCTCGTTTTTGCCATTTTCTTATTAAAAAATACAGACAACAGTGCCAAAGAGCTTATTAAAACCGGAACGGTTATCAGCATCCTTTCGCTTATTTTCTTTCTGATAAAGACGTATAAAAAGATACTACACGCTTTCCGGCCGGAAATTTCTTTTATCATTTTGTCTGTAATCTGGATCATTTTGGGAAAATATTTACTGGCCATTTTTATGTTGCTCTTTGCGGTTTTCGGATTTTATGCAAGCAGGAAATTTTTTGTGATCGTTACAGCAGATCAGATAACTTATCCATCTTTTCCGGTTAAAAAATATCTGTGGTCAGTTGTAAACAATGCGATGATAAAAGACAATGTGCTCACTATTGATCTGAAAAATAATAAATTGATCCAGGCTGTTTTAGAGAAAGAATCAGCGGATAGAATAGATGAGGGGATGTTTAACGACTTTTGCAAAGCCCACTTGAAAGTTCATTAATGAAATGCCGAAGAGTTTCTCACCAAATTCCTGATATAAATAACTGTACCGATTTATAAAATAATGCTCATTTTATAAATCGGGCTTAAAATATTAAAGTATTTTTGCAAAATGCAAACACTCAGCAGTTCCCCTTTTTTATTGTATTCAGATGGTAATGGTAATATTTTTGAAGATACGAGTCTGTATGTCACCGGTAGAAGTGGTTGGGATGCATTGCCCATTCCTGTTGAAGAGTGGATTTTATTGCCTGAAGGAGGACAATTATATGAACTACCCGGCCGCAGAGGAATCGGTATTGATGTAAAAACGAATGAAATGCGTATTTGTGAAAAGGGTTGGGCCGTTGCGGCTTTTATACCTCCGGCACATACGGGTTTATACATGTCTGCTTATGAAACATTACCGGATGCGCCTACCTTACCGCTGTTTTGTTATACAGCAATCGGATGGCTTGCAGATAAAACCTATGTTCCTGCAGTGAGAATAGAACAGGATATACGGCAGGAATCGGTTGGTTATGATGATGACCAGATCGAAACCGGAGCTGAAAATTTATTAAATGCATATCCCGATAACAGGCTGATTAAACACCTGATGGAAAATTGTTGTATGACATATACCTGTCCTGCTGCCAGAAATTTATCATTGGGAAGATGGGAATGCCCGGTTCCGGTATCGCCTGGATGTAATGCAAATTGTATCGGTTGTATCAGTTTTCAACCGCAGGAGGAAGAGATTTTCAGCACACAGGACAGACTAACCTTTAAACCAACTGCAGAAGAGATCGTTGAGTTTACAGTGCCGCATTTGGAAACTGCTCCATTCCCGATTATCAGTTTCGGTCAGGGATGCGAGGGAGAGCCGTTGCTGATGTGGGAAACCATACGGGAATCGATCATCGAGATCAGGAAGCATACGCAAAAAGGAAGTATAAATATTAACTCAAACGGCAGCATGCCCAAAGCGGTAAAAGCTTTGTGTGAAGCGGGTTTGAACAGTATCCGGGTAAGTACAAATTCAGCGAGGGAATCGGTGTATATGCCTTATTATAAACCCAACAATTATGTGTTCAACGATCTGATCGAAACATTGAAAATTGCCCGCAGCTACGGTGCCTGGACGAGTATCAATTATTTTGTTTTTCCCGGTATGACAGACAGCATTGAAGAATATGAAGCACTCAGAAAACTGATCAGGGAAACCGGTTTGTGTATGATTCAATGGCGCAATTTTAATATTGATCCGGATTGGTATCTTGAAAAAATTGACGTAGCAGAAACAGGGGAGTGCATGGGAGTAAAACAATTGATGGAACTTATCCGGGAAGAATTTCCTGATTTGAAATTCGGATACTTTAATCCATCCATAGAAAGAATAGAAGGAAATTTTGAAATGGACTTTGCACATTAAAAAACTATAGTGCAGTTCTAACGACCTGTGGTTTTTTACTTGTATTCTCCGAAAACAGTTCTCAATGCATCTGCTATTTCACCCAATGTGCAATAATTTTCAACTGCATCCAAAACATAGGGCATCAGATTTTCGCTGCCGGTAGCGGCGGTGCTGATCTTTTGCAAACAGGCGGCAACTGCAGCATTGTTTCTTTTGTTTTTCAATGCTTTTAATTTTTCTGTCTGCATAATTTGTATGCTGCCATCAATTTTAAAAACCGGCGTATTGTTTATTTCTTCGGATTCAAATTTATTAACACCCACAATTATTTTCGACTGGTCTTCAATATTTTTTTGGTAGATATAAGCACTTCCGGCGATCTCATCCTGCATAAATCCTTCTTCAATCGCAGAAACGCTGCCACCCATTGCATCAATTTTTTCAACCAGTTTCCAGGCTGCATTTTCTACTTCTGCAGTAAGTGATTCAATGAAGTAACTACCGGCCAGGGGATCGGCTGTATCTGCAACACCACTTTCAAAAGCCACAATCTGTTGTGTTCTAAGGGCGATCTTGGCAGCTTCTTCAGTAGGAAGGCTTAACGCTTCATCAAAACCATTCGTATGTAAAGACTGTGTCCCACCCAAAACAGCTGCCAGTGTTTGAATGGTAACCCTGCTGATATTATTTTGCGGTTGTTGTGCAGTAAGTGTACTACCGCCGGTTTGTGTATGAAATCGCAGCATCATCGCTTTTTCATCGGTAGCACCCAGGTCTTTCATCATTTTTGCCCACATTTTGCGGGCAGCCCTGAATTTTGCCACTTCTTCAAAAAGGTTATTGTGTGCATTGAAAAAGAAAGAAAGCCTTTTTCCAAATACATTGATATCAAGTCCTTTTTTTAATGCCGCCTGTACATATGCTTTACCATTGCTGAGTGTAAAAGCGATTTCCTGAACAGCTGTACTGCCAGCCTCACGTATATGATAACCCGAAATAGAGATTGTATTCCATTTGGGTATTTCTTTGCTGCACCATTCAAAAATATCTGTTATGATGCGCATGGAAGGCTTAGGAGGATATATATATGTACCTCTGGCTGCATATTCTTTTAAGATATCATTTTGAATGGTTCCGGTGATCTGTTTGAGATCCGCTCCTTGTTTTTTTGCAAGCGCAACATAAAATGCCAGTAAAATAAAACCGGTTGCATTTATGGTCATTGATGTAGAAACTGCATCCAGCTTAATACCTTCAAATAATTTCTCCATATCTTCCAGGCTGTCTATAGCAACACCTACTTTACCCACTTCACCATCAGCCAGATCGTGGTCACTGTCGTAACCGATCTGTGTAGGCAAATCAAAAGCAACACTCAAACCACTCACACCCTGGCTCAATAAATAATGATATCTTTTATTGCTTTCTTCGGCAGTTGAGAAACCTGCATATTGACGCATCGTCCATAATTTCCCCCGGTACATACTGGATTGAACTCCCCGGGTAAAAGGGAATTCACCCGGCAGCGAATTATCAAAACCAGCAACATCTGATGCTGTATATACTTCCTTTATATTGATTCCGGAATCAGTATTTTTATTTTTGGTAGACATATGCTTTAATAAGATTTATGCAACAGATTTAACTCCTGGATTCTGTCAATATTTTTTTTGCTTCAAACTGCAATGCATCCAAAACGATCTTGTTCAATTCGGCATCTTTTGTCATGCTGTACTCCAGCATTTGTTTGCTCAGATCAAGGCCTGTAGCTTCGTGAGGCAATGTTGCAGCGAGTTGGTTGATGATATAAATATTCTGGTCTTTCAACCGGGTAACTGCATTCCAGACTTCAGGACTCACATAAATTTGCTGACTGATATTGTATTCATATTCTGCTTTCAGGGATTCAACCATTTCTGCATGAAGTCCGGCAGCATATAACCCGGAATGAGGAATACGGCTGACCATGTTCTTGATTCCGGCTCTTTCTGCATAAACAGTCAGTCGTTCCAAGGCTTCTAATTGCAATTTAGCAAGTTCATTGTTGACCCCAGTTTTTTCCTTTATCAGGTCTTTCATCGTTCTGAATTCATTAAACAACATCAAAATGATCGCGAAGAAGAGGATCATTACTGTAACCTGAACATATTCAAATTTAAATTCCCATACCAATAATTGCATATTGTTGATTTAAATGCAAAAATAACCAAGATGCAGCAACAAATTCCTGCTTTCGAAAATTAGCATAAATGTTCTCTTTTATTTTTTTTGTAAATTTGCGTAAATACTAATTATGGATACGACAATCAAATCACCCGTAAGCTTTACAGAATCTGCGATCAATGAAATAATAATATTGATGGCCCAGGAAGATTTTGACAACAAAAAGATGTTACGGATAGGTGTAAAAGGCGGAGGATGCAGCGGCATGACTTATATATTGAATTTCGATTTAAAGAATGAAAATGATGAACAATTCGAAATGGATCAATTTTCATTTGTTATAGATAAATCACACAGCATTTACCTGGTTGGAATGGAAATTGACTGGCAGGGTGGACTTAATTCCAGAGGATTTACTTTTAAAAACCCCAATGCAAGCAGTACTTGTGGATGCGGGACGAGCTTTGCAGTTTAAAGTTACGGTTGATTATCTTTTAAATTTTACTATATAAATAAAAAACCCGTCTAAACAGACGGGCTTTTTATTGGTTGTTTTTTATGCGTTCTTAAACGGTGATCTTAGTCCCGCTTTTTGTTGTGATCGTTGTATGCTTTGTATCCGCTTCACCCAATGGTTTGTCTTTTGCAAAATCAACCAGTACCGGAACACCCACAAATATGGAAGAGTAGGTACCTGTAACAACACCGATCAACATAGCAAATGCGAATCCACGGGTCACTTCACCACCAAAAATAAACAAGATCAACAGTACCAGGAATACAGTAACTGATGTCATTATCGTACGGCTCAATGTGTCATTGATGGCACGGTTGATGATTGTTGTTTTATCAACACCTTTCAATTCCCTGCTATATTCACGAATCCTGTCAAATACAATTACCGTATCATTCATAGAGAAACCGATTACAGTAAGTACCGCTGCAATAAAATGCTGATCAATTTCAAGTGGGAATGGTACAATGTCTTTCAGGAATGAGAACACAGCCAACGTAACCAATACGTCATGCAATAATGTCAAGATCGTTCCTGCAGAATATCTCCAGTCACGGAAACGGATAAAGATATACAGGAAGATGATCAGCATTGCAAAGATCGTTGCTTTAAAAGCACCTCTTTTCAGATCATCAGAAATGGTAGGCTGAACTGTAATGGAACTTTGAATATTATTTTTTACGAAATTCTCATAGGTCAAATTAGCTGGTAAAGCTTTTTTCAATCCTTCAAATAATTTAGTCTGAACCAAACTATCTGCGTTATCAACACCCTTTTGGAAAGAAGTAGTGATATTCAAATGCTTTCCGTCACCGATTGTTTTAATGACAGGGTAATCGCCAAAAGCATTTTTAAGATCGTCTCTTACAAAATCATTCTTTACAGACTGATCAAAAGAAACAGTATAACTACGCCCACCTTTAAATTCAACTCCTTCATGGAAACCATAGAAGAAAGACCCAATACCGGCAAGCAATACGAATGCTGAGATCACATAGGCCACTTTCCTGTATTCTACAAATTTGAAATTTGCATTTTTGAATAAACGCCTTGAAAACGCAGTGAAATAATTAAAGTGACGGTTCTTTTTTGTATAGAAATCAGTGATCAACCTTGAAACCAGGATACCACAGAATAAGGATAATAAAATACCGATGATCTGGGTGGTAGCAAATCCCAAAACAGGACCTAAACCAAAATAAACCAGGATCACAGCTGTTAACAAAGAAGTTACGTGGGCGTCAATTACAGGAGCAAGTGAACGTCTGTAACCATCATTCACCGCCTGGGGGTAAGATTTTCCTTTCGACAATTCATCCTTTATTCTTTCAAAGATGATTACGTTGGTATCAACTGCTAAACCGATGGTAAGAACCAAACCGGCAATACCAGCAGCAGTAAGTGTAAAGCCCAATGCGGAAAGTACACCAATGGTAAATAAAAGGTTTAATATAAGCGCAATATTGGCAACCCAGCCACCTGTGTTATAATAGATCAGCATCAGGATGAAAATAACTGCAAATGCAATGATAAATGCCATCGCACCACCACGCACAGCTTCTTTTCCCAATGTTGGTCCAACAACCTGCTCAGCAACGATCTTCGCAGGAGCATCCAGTTTACCCGATTTTAAAATATTTGCAAGATCCTGTGCTTCTTCTACCGTGAAGTTTCCGGAAATTTCAGAGTTTCCCCCTTCAATAGCGCCATTCACATTCGGTGCAGTATAAACGATATCATCCAAAGCAATGGCGATCGGACGGCCAACATTTTTTCCGGTTAATCTTGCCCAGGTTTTACTACCTGTGCTCGACATTTGCATTTTAATTGCAGGACGGCCAAATTCATCAAAATCCTGTTTTGCTTCTTCTACACCATCACCTTCCAGAGGAGCTTTATCAGAACCCGGGATTGTTTTTACGGCATATAAAGGAAGAAAACGCAGGTTGGTTTTATCCGCTTTCTCTTCAACACCAAACAGGAATTTCACGTTGGTGGGAAAAGCAATACGAACAATTTCATTATTTATATAACTCAGAAATGCGCTGGTGTCCTGTAAGGCAACACGGCCAATGGCTGAAGCAAAATATTGCTTGCCATTTTTATCTGTTTGCACATCGATCGGGTTCATAACCCTGATCAATGGATTTTGATTTTTGGCAGCACTTGTACTGTCCAGTTTGGTTGTATCTCCTTCGGCTACACCATTCAGGTAGTTTTGCAGATTTTTATCAGCTGTTGTTAAAGCAGGAGCCAGTTCATCTATGCGATAAACTTCCCAAAACTGCAGGTTGGCAGATGATTGTAAATATTTACGAACCCTGGCAGGATCAGTGATACCGGCAAGTTCCACATTGATAACCCCTTTGTTCTCATCCAAATTAATATTGGGCTGTGCAACACCGAATTTATCAATACGCTTAACAAGGATCTTATATGTTTGATTAATGGCTCCTTTTGCAATTGTTTTGATCTTAGATGTAACACTTGCATCTGATTCGCCGATCTTAATTTCTTTGCCGGGGCCAGCAAACAATCCGTTTAATTTTCCGGAACCGTTTTGTTTTGTATATGCATTAGTGAATAAATCAATAAAATTATCTTCACTGTTTATTTTTTCTGCATTTGCCGACTTGATCGCACTTAACAAAAGAGGGTCTTTGGAGTTATTACTCAAAGATTTCAGTAAACCTTCGAGGCTTACTTCCATTGTTACACTAATACCGCCCTGCAGATCAAGACCGAGGTTTAATTCGTTCTCTTTACATTTTTGGTAAGTGGTTCCAATAATAGGATAAATGCTTTTATCCTTAGTACTATCAAGGATATGCTGCATTTTGGCTTTCACCAGTGAATCACGTTTTTCGGCATCCAAACCGGCCGATTCATTTTTTACGAGGCGTTCTGCCTGTGCTTTTACTTTGCTTTCATAACTCTTTACGGCCCAGGTATAAGAAAGTTGCCAAAGAGATATCAGCATTAATGCAAGGGTGAAAAACCAAACTAAACCTTTCAGTTTCATGTTATTTGTTCTTTTATTAGCTAAGTAGTTAATTTTTTTTAGAGTTTGCAAAGATAGGGGAAAAAGTATATGAAGACTGATGCCTGAAAATTAAAAAACTTTATCATTTTTATATTAAGTCCAAAGAATGAATATTGAATATATGAAAAAAAAGAATCATGGGAAATTGTCCTGTACTTAAGAGCTTAAATTTTATTCAAAGCTGTATATGATATTATTTTTTCATTTAGATTGATATTCAATCAGGATTACCTGTTATAAATAATTAGTTTTGCAACTCACTATAAAATAAACCATGCATTTATCTTCATTACTAACTCGTTTTAATGAGCCTGAAACTTTAAAGATGGCCAAATTGGGCAGGGAATTAAAGGCCCAAGGGATAGATATTACTGACCTGAGTGTAGGAGAACCTGATTTTGATACACCACATCACATAAAAGAGGCAGCCAAAAAAGCAATAGATGATAATTACAGCCACTATACGCCGGTGTCAGGTTTTCTCGATCTGAAGCAGGCCGTTTGTACAAAACTGGAAAGAGATAATGGTCTTCATTATACTTCAGACCAAATTGTTGTAAGTACTGGTGCAAAACAAAGCATTGCAAATACCGTTTTGAGTATTGTTGATGCTGATGATGAAGTGATTATTCCCACTCCTTATTGGGTTACTTATAGTGAAATTGTGAAACTGGCAGGTGGTACAGTAATGCTTTTAAAAACAAGTTTTGAGAACGGTTACAAAGTAACTCCGGAGGATCTTGAAGCGGCTATTACAGATAAAACAAAACTTTTCATGTTTTCATCGCCCTGTAATCCAACGGGGGCAGTTTACAGCAGGGATGAATTGGAAGCCCTGGCAAATGTTTTCAAAAAATATCCCCATGTTTTTATCATGAGCGATGAGATCTATGAGCATATCAATTTTACTGGTAAGCATGAAAGTATTGCCCGGTTTGATTTTTTAAAGGAACGTGTCATTTTGATCAATGGATTGAGTAAAGGATTTGCCATGACGGGCTGGAGGCTTGGTTATATAGCCGCCCCGGTTACTATAGCGAAAGCCTGCGATAAAATACAGGGACAGTTTACCAGCGGCGCAAATGCCATTGCACAACGTGCAGCGATAGCCGCTTTACTGGGCGACCTGAAGCCAACTGCTGCTATGGTAGAAAAATTCAAAGAACGCCGGAAAAAACTCATGGAACTTATAAAAGAGATCCCGGGAATTATCTGCAATGAACCACCCGGAGCTTTTTATATATTTCCGGATGTAAAATCTTATTTTGGAAAAACAACCCAGGCAGGGGAGTTGATAAATAATGCAGATGACCTTTGTATGTATTTTTTAAATACCGCACATGTGTCTGTTGTAACAGGGAAAGCATTTGGAGAACCCAATTGCATCCGGATTTCATTTGCAAACAGTACAGAAAATATAGAAAAGGGTTTTGCCAAGATAAAGAAAGCACTGGCAGATTTAAAGTAGGGAGTGTTTTTTCTGATCATGCTATACCGGTTAAAAATCTGAATCATTTGATTTTGACTTTACCGGTTCCTGCTTTTACATCTTCATCAGCATTTCGTGTAATGCTGTAACCTGCGGTATCAGTAATTGTACCTCATCATTGGTTATGATAAAATTACAGAGATTCATTTTTTTTGTTTCATCCATTTGATTTACCATCCGGGATTCAACTTCTTCTTTGGTTAAATTATCCCGTTGCATCGATCTGTGCAATCTCAATTTATAAGGGGCATGAACACCAATTACATGGTCAAGTTTTTTTTGAGCGCCACTTTCGAAAATGAGTGCAGCTTCTTTAATGGCATAATTTATTTTCTTGCCGGAAGTATTTGCTATTTGTTTCATCCAGATTTCTGCATCCGTAATCGTGGCAGGATGTACCAAAGAATTTAACAGCGATAACTTTTCGGGAGCATTGAAAACAAGGGAAGAAAGAAGTGGTCTGTTCAATTGGCCGTTTTCATAAACAGCGGGACCAAAATGTTCGATCAATTGGCATTTCAAAGTTTCATCTTCATTCATCAGTCTTTTTGCTGCATCATCTGCATAATAAACAGGGACTCCCAAAACTTCGAAGATTTTTGCCACAGTGGTTTTTCCACTTCCGATTCCTCCGGTAATTCCAATTCGCAACATGTGAAATGTATATTGTTAGCTTGATTTTTTATTGGATGTTTCCGGATACGGGATACCGGAATTTTGTATCAGAAAATTTGTCTTATCAAAAAACAAAAATCTAAAACATTTGATCCTGTACCCGGTATCCGGCATCCTGTTTATTTCTTTGCTTCTTCGGCAGGTTTATTCACGTTGGCTGTCCATTCCATGCTGATAGAAGATTTTTCAATTTTGATGTAGCTTCCCGGACTGGTTTCCAGCATCAAAGTGCCATCATCATTTACTTTGTTGATCGTTCCGTGAATGCCTGCAATTGATACCACTTTATCGCCTTTTTGCAGGTTGGTTATAAATGTCTTTTGTTGTTTTGCTTTTTTAGCCTGCGGACGAATCATGAACATCCAGAAAACAAGGATCATCAAACCCATCATGATCAATGTACCGGTACTGCCGCCTTTTCCCTGAGGATCCATCATCAAAAAAATACTTAATAATTGCATTGTTGTTTTGTTTATTGGCTGCATGTTGCAGCCGGTTAATTGAATAAGAGATAAAATAATTTATTGTTTTCCGATCACTTCTGCTTTTAAAACCAGATCCGGAAATGGGGGATTTGCATTGGAAGAAACAATAATGGTCTTATGTGCTTCTCCTGGCCTGTTCTCACTGTTAAATTTTACTTTGATAAACCCGATTTCTCCGGGTTTTACCGGCGCTTCCGGTTTTTCAGCAACTGTACATCCGCAACTGGCAGATACACTGGTTACAACCAGCGGATTGATTCCCGAATTTTTAAAACGGTAACTGTACTCAACAATTTCACCTTCCATAACTTTTCCGAAATCATATAAGCTGTCAATGATCTGAACCGTTGTAGGGTCTTTATTTTCTGGTATCGCAGAGATATTTGCCTGTTTATCTTTTTTTCGCACATCGCAGCCTGCAAATAAAATGAAGCAACAGCAAATCAAAAACAATTTATGTAACATCGGTTAATTTTTGAATTATTATAAAATGCTGTTCTTAAAATTTACTTTTTCAATTTTATTTTCAGCAGTTAATTCTTTATGAATATTATCAAGTAATCCATTTACAAACTGTCCGCTTTGAACTGTACTATACGC
>JBBKWV010000249.1:0-11167 GCA_037969135.1 Ferruginibacter sp. | reverse complement strand
ATACCAACACGATCATTAATAATATACAAGTGAATTACCGGTTAAATGGCGGGCCGGTTGTTACAGAAAATATAGCGGTCCTTAATCCAGGCCAGTTGCTGTCATATAATTTTACGGTAAATGCTAATTTGGCCGCTTTCATAGATTATAATTTCGATTTCTGGATTACAGCTGCCGGCGATAATTACCCAAGTAATGATAGTGTACTGAATTTTTCTTTGCACAACAGTCCTGTCATCAGTAGCTATCCCTACCTGGAAGGTTTTGAAACGGACAATGGAAACTGGTTTACCGGAGGATCCAATAAAAGCTGGGTTTGGGGTGCGCCATCCAATACGATCATTAACAAAGCAGCAAACGGAAACAAAGCATGGGTTACCAGCCTCAACGATAACTACAAAGACAATGAATTATCATATCTGTATTCTCCCTGCTTCGACCTGAGTACACTTGTTCAACCTGTTTTATCTTTCAGTCATATATATGAAATAGAACAGGATTATGATTATACCTGGGTGGAATATTCAACGGATGGAAAAGTATGGAGAAAATTAGGTGTATCCGGAAATGGAACAAACTGGTATGATAATGCGGGTGCTGAAAACTGGCGTTTGTCAAATACTAAATGGCATGTAGCCAGCACAGATATCCCGGCTTTTGCCGGCAATATGCGTTTTCGTTTTGTGATGAGCAGCGATGCCGGTGTAAATTATGAAGGGGTTGGAATTGATGATATTCATGTATTTGATAAAGCAGTTGTATATACCGGAATTCCGGTAGAAGGGATTACTCAAACTGTAACGGGTAGTAGCTGGATTGATTTTACTTCCGGGGGAAAAAAGCTGGCATCCGTAAATCCGCAGGGCCAAAACCTCGGTACAACAACCATCAATGTGTATCCTTATGCCGGTTCTGTGCGAACAGCAAACGGCCAGTATTATCTGAACAGGAACCTGGTTATACATTCATCCATTAACCCCGTTTCAAATGTTCTTGTTCGTTTTTATTTTACAGATGCAGAAGTTAAATCCCTGTTACTCGCAAGTAGCTGTGGCTTATGTGTAAAACCATCGGACCCTTACGAACTGGGAGTTACCAAATACAATGGCAGCATCGATGATGAAAACGGGGATCTTGAAGATGATCTTACCGGATATTTTCAATTGATCCTTCCTGCAAATACCGCCATCATCCCCTATGATAACGGATACTATGCCGAATTCAGTGTAAACAGTTTCAGCGAATGCTGGTTAAGCAAAGGGTTGATAAAACCGGCGGCAAGCAATATCTGTGCCGGTACAAATATTACTTTTACAGCATCTTCACCGGGAGCAACCTATCAATGGCAGGAAGACAACGGAACAGGATTTGTAAATATTTTTGATGGTGGATATTTCGCAGGTGCAGAAACAAATTCCCTGCAATTGATCGGAGTGCCCACTTCTATAACCGGAAATAAATATCGTTGTGTAGTTAACGGGATCAATGGCAATGAGATCTTATTGCGCTTCACTGCAATTTGGAATGGAAATACAAATACGGATTGGTTAACTGCTTCTAACTGGAATTGTAATATTGTGCCCGATGAGTTTACAGACGTAATTATTCCCGGTGGGTTATTAAACAACCCGGTGCTGAATGCAAACACTGCTGTAAGAACTGTAAGGGTTTATCCGGCAGTACCGGTTTTGATAAAGACAGGAACTGTACTGGAAATAAAAGGGTATTGATACAATATCAAAATTGTTTTTAAAAAATTCTATTTCTTTGTATCTTCCTGAAAACTATTGATATGGCATTACAACCCTGGCGTACCGGAAAAGTTATCAGGATAGAAAATGAGACCAGTGATACCAGAAGATTCTGGATAGAAGTACCTGAATTAGATACGTTTGATTTTATTCCCGGACAGTTTGTAACACTAGATCTGCCTATTCATGAGAAATCCAATAAACGCTGGAGGAGCTATTCCATTGCTTCCTGGCCAGATGGAACCAATGTTTTTGAACTGATAATTGTATTGGATAAATTGGGTGCGGGAACTCCTTATCTTTTCGAAGAAATAAAAGTAGGTTCGGAATTAATCTTGCGTGGACCGCAGGGTGTTTTTATTTTAAAAGAGCCACTCGATAAGGATATTTTTATGATCTGCACCGGCACAGGCATTGCACCTTTCAGGAGCATGATTCACCATATCAAAAATAATAACATCAAACATGAAAATATTTACCTCATTTTCGGATGCCGCACAAAAGAAAGTTTACTCTATTATGATGAACTGAAAAAACTGGATGAGAGCACTCCCGGATTTCATTTTATACCCACATTATCCCGTGAACAGTGGGAAGGTAATTCCGGTTATGTACATCCGATTTACGAATCACTATGTATGGAAAGGAAACCTGCGAGCTTCTTTTTATGCGGGTGGAAAGGCATGATCGATGATGCCAAAAAAACAATTACAGAAATGGGATACGACCGTAAAGCAATTCACCAGGAAATTTATGGATAGGTGAATACATGAGTTTATTGTTTTTTAAAATGATAAACAGGATAATTGCCATTGAATTATAATAGACATTTCTTCCTTAACTTGTAGCATCTAAAAAACATTCATTAATTATTGCATATGGGTACATCTTCCATGATTGTTTTGATTGTTGCGGCACTGGCTTTTTCATCCATTGCTGTTTTAATTGCCAGACTTGTTACCAAAGCAACTACAAATCCCCAAAAAGGCGAACCATACGAATGCGGTATTCCCACTACCGGTAAAACCTGGATACAATTAAATGTGGGATACTATTTATATGCACTGATCTTTTTAATTTTTGATGTAGAACTGATTTTTATTTTTCCCTGGGCAGTAGTTGCAAAATCAGTTGGGTGGATTGCTATGGTAGAAATTATTATTTTCTTTTTTATTTTATTTATGGGATTTTTATATGCACACAAAAAAGGGGCGCTCAAATGGATGTGATCAAAAGTTTGATGGTTAATCGTTTAAAAGTTTCAAGATAAATGACCGAACAACAAAATAAGGCAGTTGATTTCCCCGGAAAAATACAGGAAGTTCCCGGTGGCGGAATTGTTTTGAGTAAACTGGATGATATCATTAACTGGGCCAGGTCCAATTCTCTATGGCCACTCACGTTTGCCACCAGTTGCTGTGGTATTGAATATATGGCAGTGGCAGGTGCCAAATATGATTTTTCCAGGTTTGGGTTTGAAGTGGCACGTGCTTCACCACGCCAGGCTGATGTGATCATCATTGCAGGTACCATCGTTAATAAAATGGGCCCCGTTTTAAAAAGATTATACGATCAAATGGGCGATCCTAAATATGTAATTGCCATGGGAGCCTGTGCCATCAGCGGGGGGCCATTTTTTTATAATACGTATTCTGTAGTAAAAGGCGCCGATCATATCATACCTGTTGATGTTTATGTGGCCGGTTGTCCGCCGCGACCGGAAGCATTGCTTCATGCATTGATATCCTTACAGGAAAAAATAAAGAACGGATTAACAAGAGAACAAATAAAGTCGGGAATATAATCTTATGAATAACGAAGAATTGAAAACCAAAATAGCTGAATTACTTCCTGCCGCAATATTCGATGAAAGCGGTGAGTGGCTCAATATTCAAATTGAGCCGGCCGGATGGTTGTCATTTGCCAATCAACTTCGCAGGGATGATTCCCTGAGTTTCGATTATCTTTTTTGTCTTACCTGCATCGACTGGAAGACAAGTCTTAGCATGGTTTATCATCTCAGTTCAACAAAATACCGGCACAATATTGTAATAAAATCTACTCTTAACAGAGAAAATCCTGAAATAGAAACCGTAAGCCATATCTGGCAAACAGCCATTTTTCATGAAAGGGAAGTTTATGAAATGTTTGGTGTAGATTTTTTACATCATCCGGATCTGAGATTACTGATCTTACCAGATGGATGGGAGGGAAAGAATCCGATGAGAAAAGATTTTGAAGACCCGGTTAATATGATTAAGCTTTAAAATAATAATGAACAAGGAATGCAGAAATAAGAATTAAGCATTTCCGATCAACATTCCTTGTTCGATATAAATATGATAGAAGAGATAGGCACAACCACCGATGGTGATCTGATCATAAATGTAGGACCTCAACATCCTGCAACACATGGTGTATTGCACCTCGTGATTACATTGAATGGTGAAACCATTAAAAAGGTTGAACCACATCTTGGTTTTATACACCGTTCCATCGAAAAAATGTGTGAGAGTTTATCATACCGGCAATTCATTTATGTTACCAGCCGCATGGATTACCTCTCTTCGCATATCAATAACCAGGCATGTGCATTAACAGTAGAAAAGGGATTGCAGATTGAAGTGCCTGATAGAGCAAAAGTAATTCGAATCCTCATGGCTGAACTGACAAGAATTGCATCGCATGAATTGTGGTGGGGAGCCATGGCGATGGACATTGGAGCTTTCACACCCTTCTTTCATGCATTCAGAGAAAGAGAGGCTATCAATGATATCATGGAAGATACCTGTGGCGCAAGGCTTACGATGAATTATATGGTGCCGGGTGGTGTAATGCAGGAACTGCACCCCGATTTTCAAAGGAAGGTGAAAGAATTTATTACACTTTTTAAATCGAAAGTCCATGAATATGATGAGATGGTAACCGGTAATATTATTTTTCAAAACAGGATGAAAGGAGTAGGTGTTTTATCAAAAGAAGATGCAATTTCATTTGGCTGTACCGGGCCAACGGGCAGGGGCAGTGGCGTAACTTGTGATATCAGAAAATTATATCCTTATGATGGATATGAAAAATTGCAGTTTGAAGAAATACTGGAAACGGCCGGAGATTCGCTGGCCCGTTATATGGTGCGGATAAAAGAATTGCACCAGTCCATTCGTATAATAGAACAGCTGATCGATAATATTCCGGAAGGTGATTTTCAGGCCAAGACAAAAGCGGTTTTAAAATTACCTAAAGGAGAATTTTATCAAAGGGTGGAAACAGCAAGAGGAGAATTCGGTGTTTATATTGTAAGTGAAGGAGGAATGACACCCTACAGGATAAAATTCCGGTCACCGGGTTTTTCCAATCTTTCCGCATTGGATAAGATGGCAAGGGGAAGTAAGCTGGGCGATCTGGTTGCGATGATGGGAACACTTGATCTGGTGATACCGGATATTGACCGTTGATTTATTTTGAATTTTAAATGAAAAATTCGGAATATGAATTCAACATTTAAAATTTAACATTCATAATATTTTTTAATGTGGAGTTTAAAAAACATATCGGGTGCAATTCATGATTGGTTGAACCAAACGTTCAATCCAACATGGGCGATGATCGTGGAAATGGTTATTGCAGGAATATGTGTAATAAGTTTATTTGCTATACTCGGATTGGTATTGGTACTCATGGAAAGAAGGGTGGCTGCCTGGATGCAGATAAGGCTCGGCCCAAACCGTGTTGGCCCGTTTGGTTTACTGCAATCAGCAGCTGATACCGTAAAATTATTGGTAAAAGAAGGGATGACACCTTCCGGATCGGATAAATTTTTATTCAACCTGGCACCATTCATTGCCATGATGGTAGCCATGCTGTTGATGGCACCCATCGCTTTTGCAAAAGATTTTCAATTATGGGATCTGAACATCGGGGTATTATATATTACTGCCGTTTCTTCCATTATGGTCATCAGTATTTTAATGGCGGGTTGGGCCAGCAATAATAAATATTCATTGATGGGAGCCATGCGCAGTGGTGCACAGATCGTGAGTTATGAATTATCCGCCGGATTATCCATTCTTACCATTGTTGTTTTTTCTGGTAGCTTAAATATCACGGATATCATCAATGCCCAGGCAGATGGATGGTGGATTTTTAAAGGACATATTCCGGTGATCATTTCATTTGTCATTTTTATTATTGCGGTTACAGCTGAAACAAACAGGGCACCTTTTGATCTGGCAGAAGCAGAATCTGAATTAACAGCAGGCTTCCATACAGAATATTCAGGAATGAAATTCGCTTTGTTCTTTTTAGCTGAATATATAAATGTATTTATTGTCTGTGCACTGGGTGCAATTTTATTTTTAGGTGGATGGATGCCATTTCATATTGGAAACTGGGAGGCATTCAATCATATAATGGACTATATTCCATCAAGCCTCTGGTTTTTTGGGAAAACTTTTTTCTTAATATTTGTGATCATGTGGTTCCGGTGGACTTTTCCTCGTTTGCGCATTGATCAGTTATTGAATCTGGAATGGAAATATTTATTGCCGATCAGTATGTTTAATTTATTATTGGCAACGGCAATTGCCATTTTAGGATGGCATTTTTAACTTTAGCAAAGTTCTAAACTTTGCTAAAGTTTGATTTACTTATTAATACTATTAAATGTTTATAGTAAAATACATAAAAGATGTTTTCAGTGGTATCAAATCACTGCTGGTTGGTATGCGCCGGACCGGTTATTATTTTACTCATCATAAAGAGATCATTACACAGGAATATCCTGATAACAGGGATACACTTATTCTGGCGGAAAGATTTAAAGGGGAAGTTGTATTGCTGCATGATGACAACAATGAACATGCCTGCACCGGTTGTACAGCCTGCGAGCTGGCTTGTCCCAACGCAACCATAAAAATTGTAACAAAATTTGATATTACACCCGAAGGCAAAAAGAAAAAAGCACTGGATAAATTTGTATATCACCTTGAACTCTGTACCATGTGTAACCTCTGTATCATTGCTTGTCCTACAGATGCTATAAAAATGGCGCAGACATTTGAGCACAGTGTTTACGACAGAAGTGAATTGACTAAAATTTTAAACAAGCCTGATTCAAAGATCAGGGAAGGCGTAGAATAATGAGCGGATCAACCTTCATATTTTATTTACTTGCGGTACTCACTTTAGTGAGTGCAATACTGGCCGTTACTTCAAGAATGATCTTCAGGGCGGCTATATATTTATTGTTTTCACTGGTAGGGATAGCCGGAATTTATTTCTGGTTGCAATATGAATTTATTGCTGCAGTACAGATCGTTGTTTATGTTGGTGGAATTGTGGTCCTCATCATTTTCTCCATTTTTCTTACACAACAGGCTGGTGAAAAGTTGCCCAAACAAAAGTTGGGCAGACAATTATTTTCAGCACTGGCTGCATTTTGTGGGTTAGCATTGGTGTTAGTCCAGCTGGCGCAACATACTTTTGTTGAAACCAATGGCAAAGCGATCGAACCCAGTGTTGCCAATATCGGTTATCAAATGCTGGGTGTAAATGATAATGGCTATGCATTGCCCTTTGAAGTGGTAAGTATGTTATTACTGGCTGCTTTGATTGGTTGCATTGTAATTGCTTTAAAAAGTAAACCCATGAAAGCATGATGGAACCTGGACTATATCATATGCTCTTTATCAGTGCAACACTTTTCTTTATTGGTGTGTTCGGTTTCTTTACCAGAAGGAACCTGGTTACCATGCTGATGAGCGTTGAGTTGATCCTGAATAGTGTGAACCTGAATTTTATTGCTTTCAATAAATATTTATGGTACGACAGACTGGATGGGGTTTTCTTTACCATTTTCATCATAGCCATTGCAGCAGCAGAAGCAGCAGTTGCCATTGCGATCATCATAAATTTATATCGAAGCCATAAATCAATTGATGTAGAGAATGCCGAAGATTTAAAATATTAAAAGAAATAAATAATGAACAAGGAACCGGGAATGCAGAATGTCGAATTGTGTATTTCCGATTATCATTTATCATTCATCATTCCTTGTTCTTAATTCATATGTTAAACACAACATACATAGCGCTGATTCCCCTGCTGCCACTGGCAGGATTTTTAATACTTGGTATTTTCGGAAGAAAATATTTTAAGCATAGTTCCGGTATCATCGGAACAACATTACTATTGGTTTCCACTGTACTGGCATTATATACGGCTTATGGTTATTTCTTTGAGTATGGAAAAGTGGATGGCATCTATCAAAAACTGGTTCCATTAAAATATACATGGTTACAATTTTCAGAGGGTGTTTCAATAGATATGGGAATAATGATCGATCCCATTTCTGTAATGATGCTGGTAGTGGTAACTTTTATTTCATTGATGGTTCATATCTATAGCCTGGGTTACATGAAAGGCGATGAACGTTTCCCGACCTATTATGCGTTTCTTGGTCTGTTTACATTTTCCATGTTGGGACTTGTTCTCTCTTCAAATATTTTTCAGATCTATATTTTCTGGGAGCTTGTGGGTGTTTCTTCTTTCTTGCTGATTGGATATTATTATGATAAACCAAGTGCTGTTGCAGCATGTAAAAAAGCATTTATCGTAACAAGATTTGCAGATGTTGGATTTTTGATCGGTATTTTATTATTGTCATTCTATGCAGGAACATTGGATTTTAATAATTTGATCGCAACATTAACTTCTCCTGAATCAACCGGATATAAAAATGCCATTACCGCTTCTTTCCTGGGCGTTTCTGCATTAACGTGGGGGTTGGTCCTGGTGTTTATTGGCGGAGCTGGTAAGAGTGCGATGTTTCCTTTACATATTTGGTTGCCCGATGCAATGGAAGGCCCAACACCTGTTTCTGCTTTGATACATGCTGCAACCATGGTAGTTGCCGGTGTTTTTTTAGTAGCAAGATTATTTCCTGTCTTTGCCATATCAGCACCAAGCGCTTTGTGTTTGGTTGGATATGTTGGCGCCATCTCTGCATTGATTGCAGCAATCATTGCCTGCACGCAAACAGATATCAAAAGAGTGCTGGCATATTCCACCATGAGCCAGATCGGCTATATGATGTTTGCATTGGGCGTTTCGAAGTATGGCGGAGAAGATGGTTTGGGTTATACGGCTTCCATGTTTCATTTGTTTACGCATGCCATGTTTAAAGCATTGCTGTTTCTTGGGGCAGGTGCGGTGATACATTATATACACAGCAATGAAATGAAGGACATGGGCGGGCTTAGAAAATATTTACCCGTTACCCATATCACATTTTTGATTGCCTGTCTGGCAATTGCCGGTGTGCCGCCATTTGCAGGATTCTTCAGTAAAGAAGAAATCTTATTGGCAGCTTATCAGAATGATCAAATAATTTATTGGATTGCATTGATCACGTCGGGGCTTACTGCTTTTTATATGTTCCGGTTATACTTCAGCATTTTCTGGAATAAAGAATCCAAAGTTCACGGTGAACACAGATCTGAGGGTGGTTTTGCCATGATGACGCCCTTGATCCTTTTAGCTGTTGCAGCTGCAACAGCAGGATTTATTCCTTTCGGACATTTCGTTAGCTCAGACGGAACAAAATTGAATACTGAATTTCATTTAATGTTTTCCATAGCCCCGGTTTTATTAGGACTGTCGGGTATTTTTATTGCAATGTGGATGTATAAAAGAGAAAACAACAGGGCTGATAAATTAGCTTCATCATTTAGTGTATTATACAAAGCAGCGTATCATAAATTTTATATTGATGAGATATATCTGTTCATCACACAAAGAATAATTTTTAATCTGATTGGAAGACCGGCAGCCTGGTTTGATAAAAATGTGGTGGATGGGTTGGTAAATGCGACAGGCAACGGAACAAGACAGATTTCAGAAAGAATAAAGGCTTTCCAGTCGGGAAAAGTACAGCAATATGCTTTATACTTTTTAGCAGGAGTAATAGGACTGGCTTTACTTTTTATATATGTATGGAAATGATGTAAACAAATTATGAATGCAGCATTGCGAAAAAATAAATGCACAATTAATCATTCATAACTCATAATTCGAACAATGAATCTATCGTTATTAATATTATTGCCATTACTCACAGCAGTAGTTATATTGTTGCTTAAGAACAGCAATGCTGTTAAATGGGTAGCATTGACAGGAGCGGCACTTCAGTTTGTTTTGGCTTTTATCATGTTGTTTCTTTTTCGCCAGCAAAGGGCAGAAGGTATTACTACACAAATGTTATTTGAAACGCAATACGACTGGTTTCCATCCTGGAATATCAGTTTTCATTTTGGGGTTGATGGTATTTCAGTTGCAATGATCCTGTTAACAGCATTCGTTGTCATTGCCGGTGTGCTGGTTTCCTGGAATGTAACAAAAATGACCAAAGAGTTTTTCTTCCTGCTCATCTTATTAAGCCTGGGTGCGTATGGATTTTTTATTTCGCTGGACCTTTTTATTTTATTTTTCTTTTTAGAAATAGCTGTTATTCCTAAATATTTATTGATAGGTATCTGGGGCAGCGGAAAAAAAGAATACAGCGCCAATAAACTTGCCCTGATGCTGATGGGCGGCTCTGCATTGGTGTTAGTAGGATTGCTGGGTGTTTATTTTTCCAGGCCCGAACACAGTTTTGACCTGATGACATTATCGCAGCTGCAAATTCCTGTCGGGGCACAGATGATCTGTTTTCCTCTATTGTTTGTTGGCTTTGGGGTGTTTACCGCTTTATTTCCATTTCATACCTGGGTACCTGATGGACACTCATCTGCACCAACAGCAGGTTCTATGTTTCTGGCAGGCATTTCCATGAAACTTGGCGGCTACGGTTGTCTGAGGGTAGCAACATATATTATGCCCGAAGGCGCCAAAGAATATGCAACCATCGTCATAGTGCTTTCTGTCATCGCAATTTTGTACGGTGCTTTTGCTACAATGATGCAGACTGATCTGAAGTATATCAATGCATATTCATCCATCAGCCATTGCGGATTTGTATTGCTTGGCATTGGTATGCTCACCAAGACCTCGATGACAGGTGCTGTAATGCAAATGGTTTCCCATGGTTTGATGACCGCTCTTTTCTTCGCGATTATCGGAATGATTTACGAACGTACACATACCAGACATGTAAGTGAAATGGGCGGCTTATTAAAAAGAATGCCTTTTATAATTACGATACTTTTTATTGTCGGGTTGACATCGTTGGGTTTACCCGGGCTTAGTGGTTTTGTTGCTGAGATGACTGTGTTTGTAGGTTCCTGGCAACATCCCGATACATTCAGAAGGATTGCAACAATATTAGCATGCCTGTCAATTGTAGTTACAGCGGTTTATATTTTGAGGGCCATCACTAAAACAGCCATGGGGCCTTTAAAAGAAGGATTTGAAACTTTGAG